>NZ_JAPVLS010000002.1:113865-145094 GCF_027158125.1 Streptomyces sp. H39-C1 | reverse complement strand
TCCGCGTCCCCGGAGCTCAACCCTTCCGGCCCCGAGGCCCGTTATCGGTTGACGCCCGGCGACGCGTGCGATTCTCGGGTCCGATGCCCAACCTCCGCATCGAGCAGGTCGACGGCGAGGCCGCCGTCAAGGACTGGCAGCACGTCCACAACCTGATCATCCCGACCGACCCCCTGTCCCTCGACGACGTGCGCGAACGCGTGCGGCGCAACCGGTTGGACGTCGCGTATCTCGGCGACGTTCTGGTGGGTTGCTCGACGGTGCGCCCGCCCACGGACGACACCTCGACGGCCACGTTGATCGCCCGGGTGCTGCCCGCTCACCGCGGGCAGGGGTTCGGCGGCGAGATCTATGCGGAGGGGCTGGCACAAGCGCGGAAGCTGGGCGCCGAGGTGATCGAGACGATCGTCCTGGCATCCAACACGGACGGGCTGCGGTTCGCGCTGGCGCACGGATTCGTCGAATTCGAGAGGTACGTGCTGCCGGGCGACACCATCGCCTACATCACGCTGCGGCTGGCCTGAGCAGGCGTCAATGCTTTCGGGCGCACGGCCCGGCTTCGGCGGAGTGGTCCGTTCCGGCCCGGGCAACCGGCTCCGTTCACGCCACCGAGCGCCGTCGACGGAGTCGGCCTACAACAGAGACATGAGGACAGACGAGCTTCCCGACGGATACGGCAACGTCAGCATCGAGGCGGCCGACGAAGCGACGGTCTCCGCGATCGAGGAACTGCTGCGCCTGCACTTCCGTGCGGGTCCCGCGGTGCGTTACAGCGAGTACCACGCCATCTCGGTCCCCCACCGCGCGGTGCACCACCTCACGCTGACGCTCGACACCCGGCTCTCCACGCAGCCGTGACCGGATCCCGGGTCATGCCGGGGCTTGCGCCGGCGCGGTGTGTGAACAGAATCAGCAGGTGCAGATCCTGTCGTTCCCCGAAGAGGCCACTCCGTCCGAGCTGCGGGTCCAGGTGCTGGAGATCCAGCACCAGGCATGGCCGCCCGGGAAGGGCCGGCCGGTCCCTGACGAGGCGCCGACCCATGATCCGGCGCTTCGTCCGCTGTCGATGCTCCTCGTGGAGGACGGCACGGTGTTGTCCGCGCTGGACATCCTGTCCAAGGAGATCGTCCACGCCGGGCGGCGCTATGCCGTGGGCGGGCTGAGCACCGTGGTGACGCGCCAGGACACACGTGGTCACGGATATGGCCGACAGCTGGTGGCCGCCGCCCGGGAGGCGATGCCCGCACGAGACCTGGACCTGGGGTTGTTCACCTGCGACCGGCCGCTCCAGACGTTCTACGAGAGCGCCGGCTGGCAGCTGCTTCCCGGGGCCGTGCTCATCGGGGGAACGCCGCAGACTCCCTTTCCGAGCGACCAGCCGGGCTTCGGCAAGGTCACCATGGCGGACTTCTTCTCCACCGCGGGACGCGAGGGGCGGGAGGCGTTCGCCCACGCCCGTATCGAGCTGTATCCGGGCGAGATCGACAAGCTCTGGTGACGATCCCCCGGATCGGCCGGAGGCACGCATGCGGGCTATGCGGCACATCAGGCGCACACTGGAACCATGCCCCTACCCGCAACGCACCAATGCCGTACCTGTTCCACCGACGCCACCGACGGAGCGACGCTGCACGAGGACCTCGTCGTGGGCGCTCCCCTGTCCATGGAAGCACTCGACGAGGCACAGCGCCTGGACCGGTTCGCCCGCAAGTACGCCCATGACGGCTGCCGGGTGACGGAAGTCCGCCAGGTCCCTTCCAGTAGCACCAGCGGCTACGCATGGTCCGTCCGCTTCCTCGATCAGGCCTGAGAAAGCCTCCGGCCCACCCCGGACCGGTCGACTCCGTACCCGGTCCATCCCGAACCCGGTCCTCCTCGTACCCGGTCCACCCCGTACCGGCCCGGCCTTCGCACGGTCCGGCCGGTGGCGCGGGTTTTCGACGTCATGACGGCTGCCGGGCCTGCCGGACACGGGCGTGAAGATGCATGTCATGCCAACCGTCGGCGTGCAGCGCCGCTCCGCGACGGGTTCCCTCCTCCTCGAAACCGGCCTTGACCGCCACCCGGCATGACGCCTGATTGGCGGTCGAGTGTTCCAGCTCGATGCGGTGGAACCCGCCCTCCCCCAGCGCCCAACGCGTCAGCGCCGTGACCGCGCGAGGGCACAATCCATGACCGCGTGCCGACGGCACCGTCCAGTAGGCGAGTTCGGCCTTGCCGTCCGCCAAGGACAGGGACTTCAGGGCCATACGGCCCAGCAGCGCGTCACTCGCGGCATCGACGATCGCCCAGTGCCCTTCCGTCTCGTCCCGCCAACCGCTCCGCCACCCTCTGATCCACTCCCGCGCCTCGTCCACGGAATCCGCTCTCCGCACATGCCAGCGCTGGATCGCCGGATCCTGGAACGCCTCCCGCACGGCCTCGGCGTCGGACAGCAGCCAGGGGCGGAGCGACGCATCGGCTCCGACCGGCAGAACAGGCTGGCCGGAGGCGGCGAGAGCACCGGTGGATATCGCGGGAGCGACCAGGAAGGGCATGGGCGGCATCCTTCCAGCGCCGTGCGCGGTGCACAGGACCCGGCGCCGAATCCACCGAAGGCGCAGCCACCGAATCGGCGGAGATCCCTCAGCAGGCCCTTGCGATCCGCCGCCCGGTCACGGCATCACGGCCGGCCCGCCCCCGGTACCCCGACCTCGATGCTCAGCACCTGACCGCTGCCGGGAGCCACCAGTTCTGACATGCCCCGCCACTCCGCCGCCACCACGAACAGCGTCGTCCCGTCCTGTCCGCCGAGCGCGCAGGCGAAGCCGCCGCGGTCCAGCTCGACGACCTGCAGCACCTCACCGCCTTCGGCGACGCGTACGCACCGCTTGTTGGGCACGTCGGCGTACCAGACCGCGCCCTCGGCGTCGGTGCAGATGCCGTCGGGGGTGCCCTCGCCGAGGTCGGCCCAGACGCGCCGGCCGGACAGCCCGCCGTCGGCGCCGATGGCGAAGGCCACCAGGCTGTGCCGGTACGAGTCCGCGACGATCAGGGTGGAGTTGTCGGGGGTCACCGCCATCCCGTTGGGGAACAGGATGTCGTCGGCCACCTGGCGCACCGATCCGTCCGCCGCCGCCAGATATACGAATCCGGGCCTGACCGCCTCGCCGGCCATCGGGTCGAAGCCGGCGCGGTTGACGTAGGCGTTGCCGCGGCCGTCCACCACGATGTCGTTCCATCCCGGCATGCCCAGTTCCGCGTGGACGACCAGCGACTCATCACGCTCCCGGCGCAGCAGCCGTCCGTCGAGGGACGAGACGATCACCAGCCGGCCGTCCGGGAGCCAGTCCGTACACAGCGGCAGCGACTTCACCCGGGCGATCACCTCGCTGCGGCCCTGGAGGTCCACGGCGACGACCTCGCCCGCGGACCAGTCGGAGAAGTACAACCGGTCACCGTGCCAGCGCGGCGACTCGAGCAGCCCCCGCCCGGAAAGCAACGTCCGCATCTCGTTCATCCGTCTCACAGCCCTTCTGCCGCGCCGACACAGCCTGCCGGCGTCCCACCCTCTGTACGAACGGGGCCCGGCCATATCGACACCCCCGACAAGTCTGGTGCGGCGCTCGCGTCACCGGCCGTAGCGTCAGGGCATGAGCAGCTTCGCGACGCACCGGCGGCGGGTCCATGACGAGGGTCTGTCCGCGCGCGTCCGGCACTCGCATCTGCGCCATTGCCTCCAGAACTTCGCGCCCTACGGTTTCCGGGCCACGTACCACCATCTGAGCTGGAGCGCCCGGATACCCAGGGAGCCGGAGAGGGATCCGGGATCGCTCGTAAGGGCTGTCGAGGAACTGCATCTGGCCCGGCAGCTCTGGCTCGCCGACGAGCGCGCCTACGCTTCCCGGCGGCGGCATGAAAAGGCGCGGGGCGAACGGCAGCCGGTCGACGCCGGCAGCTGGCGGGGCGGGCGATCCCGGCCGGGAATCCTCGTCCACTGCCCCGACCCGGTGCGGCACCCCACCGAGGCGCTGCCCGTCGTGGTCGAACGGGTCCTGCGTTCATCCGTGCGGCGCGACGGCGACCGGATCCCCGCGTGCCGTGTGTGTGGAACGAGGAACGGCACCACGGCATGGCATGACGGCGGCTACTGGGTGCACCAGCTCTGCGCCGTCTGCGGAGCAGGTCTGGCGAGCACGCGAGCGCCCTAGCCCGACCCGATCACGCACCGTTACCTTCGATCGGTCGTGGACGCTCCCCCGGCCAGGTCCTCGCCGGGCCGACCCCAGGCCGCGCGGGTACCGTTCAAGATGTGTTCAGTTCCCGTGCAGGACGACACGCGGATGTTTGGCGCCATCCAGCCGGGACGCCATGAGCTGGGCGCTCATGGCGGTCGACCCGACGAGCGGGGCTTCCCTGCTCGCGGCCTTCGGCGCGCTGGCCGTGCTGGTGGTGGTCTTCGCCGAATCGGGTCTGCTGGTGGTCGGCTTCTTCCTGCCCGGGGACACCCTGCTCTTCCCCGCCGGAGTGCTCTGCGCCGGCGGCGTCGAATCGGGTCCGCACCTGTCCCTGTGGCAGGTGCTCCTCTGCGCGGCCGTCGGGTCGGTCGCCGGCGCGCAGGTCGGCTTCCTCCTGGGGCGGCACGGCGGCCGTGCGGCGCTGGCCCGCGGCCGGAACGAACGGCTGAAGTCGGCGGTGACCCGCTCGGACGAACTGCTGCGCCGCTACGGATACCGCAAGGTGATCGTGATCGGCCGCTTCATCCCCGTGGTCCGTACGGTGCTGAGCCCCCTGGCGGGCGCGCTGAACGTGCCGGTGCGCACGTTCACCCTCTGGCAGATCGTCGGAGGGCTGGCCTGGTCGCAGAGCCTCGTGCTGGCCGGCTACTGGCTGGGGAACGCCGTACCGGGCATCGAGCGGTACCTGCTGCTGATCGTCGCGTTGATCGTCGCCGTCTCGCTCCTTCCGCTGCTGTTCGAGGCCCGTGGACGTTCCCGGTCCCGGTGACCGGTCCCGACGACCGGTCGCGGTGACCCGCCGTGGTGACCTGTCGCAGCCCGGCCCACGGCGCCGCCACGCCACGAAGGTGAAGATCGCTGCGGTCCGCCGACGGTGCCCGGCTCGGCACGGGGTCTGTCGAATCTGTTGACAGTGTTCGGGCATTGGAAGAAACTCCCCCCGGGAGAGCGCTCTCCAGCACCCTTGGCGTCATTGCCCGAACCCATAACAGCCCGCAGTAGCAAGCCGAACCAGCCCACAGCCGCCGCACCGTCGTCGGGCTCATGACGGCGTGGCGGTGGCAAGAGGCAGCACACCCCACCCCACGGAGATGTGCATGAGCCTCCTGTCTCTCCTCCTCCAACACCTCGCACGGCGTCGACGACTGATCGCGGTGTTACTCGCGGCAGTCCTCGCGACCGGTGGCGCTCTCGGCGCCATGAACGTCACCGCGAACGCGGCCACCACCCTGCTGTCGCAGGGCAAGCCCGCGACCGCGTCCTCGACGGAGAACGCGGGCACCCCGGCATCGGCGGCGGTCGACGGCGACGCCGGAACCCGCTGGTCGAGCGCGGCCACCGACCCGCAGTGGCTGCAGGTCGACCTCGGCTCCACCCAGGACATCACCCAGGTCGCCCTGACCTGGGAGACGGCGTACGCCACGGGCTTCCGGATCCAGGTCTCCGACACCGGAACCGGCAACTGGACCACCGTCTACGCCACCGCTGCCGGCGGCGGAGGAACCCAGAACCTCACCGTCAGCGGGGCCGGCCGCTACGTCCGGATGTACGGCACGGCGCGCGCCACCGGATACGGCTACTCCCTGTGGGAGTTCGCGGTCCACACCGGCGGCTCCGGAGGCCCCGGCGATCCGGGCGACCCGGGCGGCGCGGTCATCTCCGCGTACAAGCAGGTCTCGGCCTCCTCATGGGAAGGTGCCAACGCTCCAGCGGCGGCGCTGGACGGGCGCACCAACACCCGTTGGTCCAGCCTGTACACCGACAGCCAGTGGCTGCAGGTCGACCTCGGCGGCCGGGCCACGGTCACCGGTGTCTCGCTGAACTGGGAGTCCGCCTACGCCACGGGTTACCACCTCGACGTGTCCGACGACGCCACCACCTGGTCGCCCCTCTACAGCACCACCAGCGGCAAGGGCGGCGTCGAGAACCTCACCGTCAACGGCAAGGGCCGCTACGTCCGGCTGACCGGCACCGCTCGGGCCACCGGCTACGGCTACTCCCTGTGGGAGTTCCAGGTCCTGGGCACCGTCGACACGTCCACCGCCACCCCGCCCCTGCTCTCCGGACCCACCAAGGCACCGGCCACGGTGAACCAGTTCGCGCTGTCGGCACCCGCGGACAAGGCCATGGTCACGAACACCCGCAGGCCGGCGCTCTCCTGGGCCGGCGTCGCGGGGACCGCCCACTACGAGGTCTGGCTCAACATCAGCCGCACCGACTACGACTTCGCGGCCCCGGGCAACCTGCTCGACCTCTACACCAAGGTCGCCGAACCCACCGGCACGACGTACACCCCGGCCTGGGACATCAGCGACCGGTGGACCTACAAGTGGTACGTCGTCGCGGTGAGCGGCTCCGGCGCGCGCACCACCTCCGACATCCGCACCTTCAGCCTCTACCTGCCCGACATCGAGACCGTGAACGACGGCGTCGCCATCGTCAACGGTGCCCGGGACCTCAACAAGAACGGCACCATCGAGCCGTACGAGGACTGGCGGCAGCCGATCACCACCCGGACCGCCGATCTCCTGGGCCGGATGACGCTGGAGGAGAAGGCCTTCCAGATGTTCTACAACGTCCAGTCCTACCCGATGTCGGGCTGGCACTTCGGACCCGCCCAACCGGCCGACCTGAACAACGTACTGATCTCCACGGCAGCCACCCGGCTGGGCATCCCGCCCGTGTCCGCGGGCGACACCACCGCCGGCTACCAGACCACGTACCCGCTGCAGAGTGCGCTGGCCGCGGGCAAGGACTATCCACTCGACTACCGACTGGGGGACATGCAGCGCAAGGAGGAGCTGGAGGTCGGCGCGCGCGGCACGCTCTCACCGCTCGCCGAGGTCGGCACCAAGGTGCTCTACCCGCGCATCCAGGAGGGCGGCGGCGAGAACGCCGACGTCGCGGCGGCCCAACTGCGGGCACAGGTAGCCGGGTTGCAGGGCGGCCCGGAACTCAACCCCGGCTCCGTCCTCGCCACCGTCAAGCACTGGCCCGGCGAAGGCGCGGGCGGCGAGGCCGGCATCGTCTACGACGCGGTGACGATCAAGTACCACATGATCCCGTTCCGGGCCGCGATCGAAGCCGGCGCGGTCAACATCATGCCGGGGTACGCGGGCAGCTCCTATCTCGACCCGGGCGGCTCCGGCGCCGGCGACAGCGCCAAGATCCTCAACTACCTGCGGCAGAACATCGGTTACACCGGTCTGATCACCACGGACTGGCTGCCCTCCGGCGCGTGGGTGAACGCGGCCAACACCGGGTCCGACGTGATGGGCGGCGCCGACCCGGGCGCCGTCGGGTTCACCATGGCCGGCTTCGAAGCCCAGGTACCGCTCGCGCGGATCAACGACGCGGTGACCCGGATCCTGCGGCTGAAGTTCGAACTCGGCATCTTCGACCACCCCTACGGCGACCCGGTCAACGGCCCCTACCGGTTCCACCAGCCGTCCTACACCGCCCTCGCCAACCAGGCCGCGCGCGAGTCCAACACCCTGCTCAAGAACAACGGCGTGCTCCCGGTCAAGCTCAACGCGGGCGACAACATCGTCGTCGCCGGCGCCCGCGCCACCGACGGCGCCGCGTGCTGCATCTGGTCCAGCTACTTCCACCCCGACTACGGCTCACTCACCCCGCTGGAGGCCATCCGGGCCAGGGCCGCCAAGTCCGGGGTCAACGTCTACCAGGACACCGGCCCCTCCCCCAAGCTCGCCGTCGTAGCCGTCGGAGAGCCGTCCTACACCCACGCCACCGCGTGGGTGGACACCCAGCCCTATCTGCCGCCGGATCAGCTCGCCGTCATCCAGAACTTCAAGAACCAGGGGATTCCGGTGGTGGTCGTCCTGACGCTGCCCCGGCCGATCGTGATCAGCGACTGGAACGGTCTGGCGGACGCCATCGTGGTGACCTATCGCGGTGGTGAGGAGACCGGTCCGGCGACGGCCGGTCTCCTCTTCGGGGACTACACCCCCAGGGGGAAGCTGCCCTGGCAGCTGCCCCGGAGCCTGGACCAGGTCCTCAAGCCCGGCGGCACCGACACGGTCGCGGACGCGAACGAGAGCTGGGACCTGCCCTACGACCTCGGCGCCACGGACGCCCAACGCGCCGAGATCCGAGCGAAGATCAACGCCGGACAACCGGTACCGACCACGTACGGAAACCCGCTCTATCCCTACGGCGCCGGACTGACCGGCTGGAATTAGCACAGAACCGCGACGGCCGTACCGCTCCCTGCGGTGCGGCCGTCGCGGTGTGCCGATCGCAGCCGGCCTACTCCTCGATGGCACCGCCGATCCGCCGCAGATGCCGGCGGAAGGTGAGTGAGGGATCGTCGGCGCGGCGCGCCAGGTACTCGTCGAAGTTCGTCTGCCGGCGCAGTGTCTCGCCCGCGCGGATCCGGCGGGCCTGTTCCCGTTCGGTCCGCCAGATGGCGTGCGCCGTCGTCAGCACTTCCTCGGCACGGTCCGCGGCGACGAACAACACGCCGTCGGCGTCACCGAACACGATGTCGGCGTCCGACACCACATGCGGCCCGAACCGCGCGGTGACCAACGCCTCGGGCTCCCGCTCGTCCAGCCGTACCGGACCGGGCGGGTAGCTGCCGTAGCTGAACACCGGCAACCCGATCTCGGCCAGCTCCGGTGTGTCGCGGTGCAGCCCCCACACCACCAGGCCCGCCAGCCCGGCCGCTTCGGCCTCCAGCACCGCGAGGTCACCGACACAGGCCTCGTCCGACCGGCCACCGTTGTCGATGACCAGCACGTCACCTTCGGCCGCCTGACCGAACGCCTCAAGGAACACATCCACACTGCCGTAATGCCGAACCGGCAGCGCCCGTCCCGCGATGCGGTGTCCCGGGACCACGGCACCGATCCCCGGTGGTGCGACACGCAACGGCACATCGGTGCGGACGCAGGCATCGGCCACCAGCGGCGTGGACAGGTCGGCGAAAGCCTTCAACATGACGTTTCTCCCTGGCTCGGACCCGCCCACGGTACGCGGCGCCCGTAGGCAGAGGGGGCCCGGTTCCGGTCGGTGACGCGGGCCCGCGGTGCTGCCCGGGCCGTCCCATTTCTCGGCCGCCGGAGTTATGACACACCCATCATGACAGGTCAGAGGGCATTTTCGTAGGACGAACAGCACGTCCCGGGAACCTTGTCCGGCCCCCTCGAAAACTCCCACAATCGCCCTCATGAATCACTCCGAGAACGTCGATCACGAATCGGTCCTACGAGCACGCGCGATCCTGCTCGGCTCCGGCAGAATCGGCCTTCACGAGGAGATCCGGGCGTACCGAGTGCTCGCCCAAGTGGGACCGCTGACCTATCTGCCGAAGCTGGCCCGGGCACTTCTGATGCTCAGTCACCAGGAGTTCCGGAACCAGCCGGAGATCCGGCTGAACCTGACCGCTGAGGCACTCGCCGCCGTGCGCAAGCTGGACGCGTCGGAACCGAAGCGAACCGAGCTGCTGATCGACACCCTGAACGACTACCAGAGGCAGCTGTACACGCTCGGCCGGCGGGCGGAGGGCTTCGCCGTTCGCGAGGAGATGGCTCTGACCGGACGCCGGGCGTTCGAGGACGGCAAGGTGGCCAGCCCCGTGTTCGGGTGCGCGCCCCTGGCAGCCGGGCTGGCCGAGGAGGGCCGCCACCTCGAGGCGGCACAGCTGTACGGGGAGATGCTGGAGGCCCTTCGGTCGGCCGACGATGCCTCGGGCAGCGGACTCTGGTGGTCCATGGTCGAGTGGTCGGCCGAGCTGGACGCGGCCGGTCTGCACGATGCGGCGATCGATGCGTTCACCGAACTCTCGGCCGCCACCCGCGGAGAACTGGAAGGCGTCCGCACGTCGCTGTCCATCAGGTTGTGGGAGCTGGTCCATCTCTCCCAGATGCTCGACGCCCGGGCGCGGCGCGACGAGGCCCGCGCAGCGCGAGGTGAAATCGGCACGCTGCTCGCCGAGTTGGCGGCGAGCGGCGAACGGAAGAGCTGGGGCAACATCCTCGACCGGTGGACGGTCCTGTTGGGCCTGTCGGGACGAGCGGACGAACAGCCGGCTCCGGGCCGGCCGGCACCGCCGTTCGGCTCCCTCGACTGGTCGCCCGACATCAGGCACGCGTACGTCGAGGGGCGGGCCACGCTGGAGGAGGAAGTCGCCGTCCTCACTCCCCTGGCCGAACGCGATCCGCACCGCCACCTGGCTGAACTGGTCACCGTTCAGCGCAGGTTGACCATCCGGTCGGCGCTCCACCAGCAGTGGCATCACTACCGGTTCCTGGAGAACCTGCGGCCGCTGTTCGACGAGGGAGTGGTACTGGCCCGCCGGTCGGCCGGGCTGGGCGAGGACCATGGCCCTGCCGTTCTCGCCAGAGCCCTGACCGACCGGTCGACCCTGCTCGTCGCGGGCCAGCAGTACGTCGAGGCGTACGACGACTTCCAGGAGGCCGCCGCCCTGCTGGGATGAGCTCCGCGGGGTGAATCACCGGCTCGATCGCGCTCGCTGATGCTGGATCGCGCTCGGTGAGGCGGATTCAGTCGTAGTCCGGGTAGTCCCATTCCAGATCGATGTCCGCCGAGGGCGCGACGGCACGGACCGCCTCCGTGACGTCGCGCTCGAAGGTGGCACTCCACTGCCCGAAGCGTCTGACGCTCAACGGACCGTCCTCACTCGTCACCTTGACCCAGTGCGGACTCAGGAAGACGCCGACCCTCACCTCCTTCTCGATCGAGTGGTCCCGCAGGACCGTTCTCAGCGCGGTCTCCACGGCGTCGGCCTCGTCGGAGGAGGAGAGGTCGTTGATGTGCAGCGAGAGGTGAATGTTCACGGACATACGCTGGACCCTACTGCGGGTCGCGGAGGCCGAACAAAGCCCGGTCCCGCGTCCGTTGCACCGTCGGTATCAGGACGCCGGTTTCACGGGGAAGCGGATGATGGGCCGCATCGCGTCCGGGGCCGTCCGGTTCGGGTTCGACAGTTAGATCTCGTGGTGGTGGCCGGCCACGGTGTGACCGCCGGTGTCGGGGAACGAGCGGAGCCGGTCGATCGTCCCGGTCTGTGCCGCAGTTGCTTCACGCTCAGCCGGCACAGTCGGGCGAAGCGGCCGATGGTCAGTAGTTCGTCCTGCACGGCACCATCGTGGACCCTCCCCCGTGGGGAGGGTCCAGTCACCGCGGGCGCGGACTGCCGTCAGTCCGTGGTGTGCGGGCGGGTGAGGCCCAGGTCGTAGGCGAAGATGACGGCTTGGATCCTGTCGCGGGCGCCGATCTTCGCGAGCACCCGTCCGACGTGGGTCTTCACGGTGGACTCCGCCAGCACCAGCCGCTCGGCGATCTCCGCGTTGGTCCAGCCCCGCCCGATGGCGACCAGGATCTCCCGTTCGCGTCCGGTGAGGGTGCGCAGCTTGGGATCGTCCTGCGGCTCGTGGTCCTGGAGGTGGCCGGGCAGATGGTGGGCGTAGGCGTCGAGCAGGCGCCGGGTGAGGGCCGGGGCGATGACGGCGTCGCCCGCGGCGACCGCCCGGATGCCCGCCAGCAGTTCTTCGGGGCGCGCGTCCTTGAGGAGGAAGCCGCTGGCGCCGGCGCGCAGCGCGGTGTGGGCGTATTCGTCCAGGTCGAAGGTGGTCATGACCAGGACGCGGGAGCGTCCGCCGGTGGCGACGATGCGGCGGGTCGCCTCGATACCGTCCATGCCGGGCATCCGTACGTCCATGAGGACGACGTCGGGGCGCAGTTCGGCGGCCTGGCGTACGGCGTCGGCTCCGTGCGCGGCTTCCCCGACCACGTCGGTGTCCGGGACGGATTCCAGCAGCATGCGGAAGCCCAGACGCTGCATGGGCTGGTCGTCCACGATGAGGACGGTGGTCATGAGGTCTCCGGGAGGACGGTGGTCATGAGGACTCTCCGATGAGGACGGTGGTCACGAGGTCTCTCCCGGGGGGCCGGTGAGCGGGGTGAGGTCGAGGGTGACCTGTACGCTCCACCCTCCGCCGGGCCGTGGTCCGGCGATGATGCTCCCGCCGTACAGCGCTGCGCGTTCGGCCATGCCCGCCAGGCCGTGCCCCTCCTGGTTCTCCGGTGCGGGCCGTCCGGTCCCGGTGGGCGGACCGGTGTCGTCGGCGGTGATGCGCAGCTGTGCGCCGTCGACGGTGAGGGCGAGTTGCACCTGGGTTTCGGCACCGGCGTGCCGGAGCGAGTTGGTGAGCGCCTCCTGGACGATCCGGTAGGCCGTCAGCTGCACACCGCGGTCCAGGGCGTCCAGCTCTCCGATCGTGCGGTAGCGGACCTTGGGGCCGGCGGCACGGATACGCGCGCACAGGGCGTCGATGTCCGCGATGCCGGGCTGCGGACTGAGCTCGGGAGCGTCCGTCCGATCGCGCAGCACACCGAGCATGCGCCTTAGTTCTCCCAGGGCCTGACGGCCGGTCTCGCCGATGAGTTCCAGCGCTTCCTTGCCCCGCTCAGGAGCGATGAGAGCCGCGTACGCACCACCGTCGGCAAGCGTGATCATGACGGACAGGTTGTGTCCGACGATGTCGTGCATCTCGCGTGCCACCCGGGTGCGTTCGCCGGCGGCGGCCAGTTTGCTGCGCTGGTCCCGTTCGATCTCCAGGCGGGCCGCGCGCTCGCGCAGGCCGGCGAGCTGGGACCGGCGGATGCGCACCGCAAGGCCCAGGGCCAGCGCCGCGGTCACCGCGCTGAACAGGAAGAACAGCGCGTCCCCCACGGACACCGCCTCCGAGACGCGCACCGACACCAGCCCCAGAACGCCGGCCATGGCCGCGCAGGCCCAGGGCAGATGCCGCAGTCGCCCGTGCAGTGCCAGGCTGTACAGGGCGATGAGCAGCGCCACGTCGGCGCGCAGCCAGGCCCCCAGCAGCCACTGGATCAGGAACACGGCCAGCACGGCGGCGAACGTCGCCGACGGCATACGGCGCCGCCACAGCAGGGGCACCACCAGCCCGGCCTGCAGGGCCAGCACCCCGGCCACCGGCAGGTGTGTGAACCTCACGGCCATCTCGTGCCGGTCGCCGTCGTGCACCAGGTCCGCCGCGCCGAACAGCAGGAATACTCCGACCGCCACGGCCGTGTCCAGCACCCATGGGCGCCGCAGGTCGGCCGCGCGCAGGCGCTGGACGACCCGGTTCAGCGCGATCACCAGCGGGTGTCCCCACAGCAGATCGGGTTCCGCGGGCGGGAGCGGGCGCGCGGAGGGGTCAGCTCCGGCGGGGATGTCGGTGGTCACGGGGGTCACCTGCCCATCGTGGGCCAACGGCGTCGGCACGGCACCCGAGCTGTCCGGGCGACGCGCCGACGCCGTGATCCCGGGTCGTCGGTTTCGGCAGTGTCAGGCGTCGGTGCGCATCAGGCGCCAGGAGGCCCCTGCCATCGCCAGTCCGGTCCAGGCCAGGAAGACCAGCAGTCCGGCCGTTGGAGTCAGAGTGTGTGCCTCATGGTGCAGGGCGAACATCGATGCTCCGGCCTCGCTGGGCAGATAGGGCCTCACGTGGTCCTGCCAGGAGCTGGGCAGCAGCGAGATGAGTCCGGGGACCAGCATCAGCGAACCGACCAGGACCGAGATACCGCCGGCCACCGATCGCAGCAGCGCGCCCAGGGCCGTTCCCAGAACACCGATCAGACCGAGGTAGAGACCGGCCGCCAGCAGGCTGCGCACCACACCCGGGTCCGAGATCGAGAGGGCCGCAGGCGTTCCCGAGACGATTCCGCTGCCGAAGAGGAAGGCGACGAACGCTCCCACGGTGCCGACCACCAGGGCGACCGCGCCGAAGACGGCCGACTTGGACCAGAGCACCGGCAGCCGGCGCGGTACCGCGGCCAGCGTGGAGCGGATCATGCCGGTGGAGTACTCGCCCGCGGTCACCAGCACGCCCAGCACACCGAGTGCCAACTGCGCGAAGTTCGTGCCGAACAGGGACAGGCTCACCGCGGTGGAGCTGGCGAAGTCGCCGTCCATGTGCCGGCCGGAGGTGATCCTGGACTTGAACTGCCACGAGGCGATCAGGCCGAAGGCCACCAGGAACAGCAGGCCCAGGCCCAGGGTGATCCAGGTGGAGCGCAGGGACCACAGCTTGGCCCACTCCGAGCGCAGCACGCGCCGCGCGGTCACCCGGTAGACCGGACGGCCGCCCTGCACGGGGCTCGGGACGGGGGTGCGGGTCGACGTGATGGTGCTCATGCTGCGCTCCCGGAGGTCTCGGTGGTGCCGTGGTACTCGACCGCGTCCCGTGTCAGTTCCATGAACGCCTCCTCCAGGGACAGCGCCTTCGCGGTGAGCTGGAACAGCGCGATGCCGGCCTCGGCGGCCTTCAGTCCGATCGCGCGGGCCTCCATGCCCGTCACCTGGAGTTCCTCGGAGCCGACCCGGCCGGTGATCTCGATGCCGGGTCCCGCCAGGACCTCGCGCAGCCGGGCGGGATCCGCCGTGGCGACCTGCACCGTGTCCCCGCCAGCCTGGCTGATCAGTTCCTCGACGGTGGTGTCGGCCAGCATCCGGCCCCGTCCGACGACGATCAGATGGTCCGCGACCAGGGCCATCTCGCTCATCAGGTGCGAGGACACGAACACCGTGCGGCCCTCACTCGCCAGCCCCGTGAGCAGATTGCGGATCCACAGCACGCCCTCGGGGTCCAGCCCGTTGACCGGCTCGTCGAGCATGACGGTGGCCGGATCGCCGAGCAGCGCGGCCGCGATGCCCAGCCGCTGGCCCATCCCCAGGGAGAAGGCCCCGGCGCGCTTCTTCGCCACCGAGTCCAGACCCGTCATCCCGATGACCTCCTCCACCCGGCGGCGCGGAATGCCATGGGTGTACGCCTGGGCCATCAGGTGGTCGAACGCCGACCGGCCCGGGTGGATCGACTTCGCCTCCAGCAGGGCCCCTACCTCCTGCAGCGGGGCGGTGTGCTCGGCGTAGCGGCGGCCGTTGACGGTGACCGTGCCGTGGGTGGGGGCGTCCAGACCGACGATCATCCGCATCGTGGTCGACTTGCCCGCGCCATTGGGTCCGAGGAACCCGGTGACGGTGCCGGGCCTGACCGTGAAGTCCAGCCGGTCGACCGCCGTCGTCTCCCCGTACCTCTTCGTCAGCTGCTGCGCCTCGATCATCGCGTCTTCCCTCGCTCAGGGGCGCCGGTCCTGCCCGACCGCCTCACCAGCAACGCTAGAAGCCGCGGACCCCGGAACCGTGGTACCCCGGACTGATCCACAAACGGACGGTAGTACCCCGGTACCACCCCCGCCTGCACTTCACAACCTATCGGTTGTGAAAATAGCTGGTTGTGGGTACGGTCGAGGTATGGCAGTCGTCGAAGACGAATTGAGCCTGGTGTTCTCGGCGCTGGCCGATCCCACCAGGCGCGCGATCCTGGAGCAGCTGGCACGCGGCGACGCGACGGTGAACGAGCTCGCCGAGCCGTTCGCGATGACGCAGCAGGCGGTCTCGAAGCACCTGAGAGTGCTCGAGCGCGCCCGGCTCATCTCACGGACCCGCAGCGCGCAGTCACGGCCGTGCGCTCTGGAGACGGTGCGCCTCGACACGGCCGCCGACTGGATCACACGGCACCGGCAGGTCTGGGCCGACCGTCATGATCGTCTCGACGAGCATCTGGCGGCGCTTCGGACCCAGCGGCGCGACGACGAAGGGACGCCACAATGACCGCGACAGGTGAGCTCACGTATCGGCGCGTGCACCGGGCGTCGCCCGAGTTGCTGTTCGACTGCATGACCATGCCGGAGCACCTCACTCACTTCTGGGGGCCGACCGGTACGACCACCCCGGTCGGCAACATCGTCATCGATCCGCGGCCGGGCGGGGTCTTCGAGACCACCATCGTCAGCGATACCGACGGCAGCACGCACACCATGCGGGCGGTCTTCGTCGAGGTCCGCCGGCCCGAGCGCCTGGTGTGGATCGAGGCGGATGTCGAGGGCGGCATGCGCACCACGATCTCCTTCGTCGATCTGAAGGACGGGCGCACCGAGGTGGTGACCCATCAGACCAACGTGCCGGCCGCGTACCTCAGTGCAGAGGCGAGAGCCGGTTTCAGCACCAGCCTCGACCGCCTCGACGTCTACCTGGCCGGTCTCGACCCCGAGCAGGGACAGCAGGAGTAAGGAGCACGTCATGTCTGTACTCACATCAGCCGACGGCACCGAGATCGCCTATGAGCACACCGGCAGCGGGCCGGCGCTCGTCCTCGTCGACGGCGCCATGTGCCACCGCGCCGCGGGGCCGATGCGGCCGCTCGCCGCGCTGCTGCGGGAGAGCTTCACCGTCCACACGTACGACCGTCGTGGCCGGGGCGACAGCTCGGACACCACCCCGTACGCGGTCGCCCGCGAGATCGAGGACCTGCAGGCCGTCATCGCGCGGGCCGGTGGCCGGGCGTACGTCTACGGAATCTCCTCCGGTGCGGCGCTCACTCTGGCGGCTGCGGCGGCCGGCTCCGGGATCGCCAGGATGGCGCTCTACGAACCCCCGTTCATGGCTGAGAGCGAAGACGGCACCCGGATCAAGAGGTACACCGAGCAGCTCCACGAGTTGCTCGACGCCGGGCGCAAGGGCGACGCCGTGGCGCTGTTCATGACGCACGTCGGTATGCCCGCGCAGGCCGTGGACGGTATGCGGTCGCAGCCGGGGTGGGCCCCGTTGGAGGCGATCGCGCCGACGCTCGCCTACGACGACGAGGTGCTCGGCGACGGCCACGTGCCGCGCGCCCTGGCATCGACGATCGTCATTCCCGCGCTGGTCCTCGCCGGTGGCGCCAGCCCGGAGGGCCTGCAGCAGGCGGCGAAGGCCACCGCGGACGCCCTCCCGACCGCCGGGCACCGGACGCTCGACGGCCAGACGCACGACGTGGCCCCGGACGCGCTCGCCCCGGTGCTGGCCGAGTTCTTCGGCGCCTGACGACACGACGGGAGCGGCGCAGGGCTCCGGGAACGACCCACGTCACGTCATGGCATGTCAGCCTGGGTCGGCGGGTCGGCGCCCTCCCTGGTGCAGGTCAGAGCGGCCGAGCGGGTGGCCAGGCGGAGGGCTCGGAGGACGTCCTGGTACGGGTCGGTGGTGGAGGTCGCGGTGCGGAGTCGCGTCCGCGGCGCGGATGCGTCGGGCTGCCCGGCCGTTCCTCCCGCGCCGAGCAGCCCGGCCCGGAGCAGGCCGCTAAGGAGTCCCGACATGAAGGCGTCGCCGGCTCCCACGGTGTCGACGACCTCGACCGACGGCGCCGGCAGTGCGTACCGGCCCTGTCGCCACCAGACCTGTGAGCCGCCTGCGCCGAAGGTGAGGACCACGAGTGAGGGTCCGCTTCGCGACCAGCGGAGGGCCACTTCGTGGATGTCCTGCCCGGGGTAGAGCCAGGCCAGATCTTCCTGACTGGCCTTCACCACATCACTGACCGAGACCAGGTGCTCGACCCGAGGACGCTCGTCGTCGGGCTTTCCGAGCAGTGCGGGCCTAAGGTTCGGGTCGTACGAGACGGTGGACGTGTCCCGTGCGGCCTCGACGGCGGCGAGCACCTGATCGGCACCTGGCGCGAGCGCCGTGGCGATCGATCCGGTGTGCAGGTGGCCCGCCGTACCGGAGCGGGCGGTCTCCAGGGCCTTGGGAGGCAGCTCCCACGAGATGTCGAAGGTGTACTCGGCCGCCCCGGCCGCATCGAGACGGGCGGCGGCCGTCGACGTCGGGACATCGAGGACGGACCCGTCCGTGAGCACCACCCCGCTTCGGCCCAGATGGGTCCGCAGCACCTGGCCGAAGGGATCGCGGCCGATCCGGGTGGCGAGCCGGACCGGGTGGCCGAGCCGGGCCAGGCCCAGCGCCACGTTCGCCGGGCTGCCGCCCGGACGGCAGCGCCGCGACCCGTCCGGGCCGGTGAGGATGTCGGTGAGTGCCTCGCCGATGACGAGCGTCGGCGTTTCGGATGCCGGAGTTTCCGGCGTCGGCAGGGGCGGTGGCATGGACAGCTCCGGGGAAGAGGGTTCGTCTGGGGGCGGTCGGAACGACGTCCTGGTCAGGGAGTGACCAGGATCTTCCGGCCCTTGCCGTCCCGGAACTGCTGGAGGGCCGCGGCGTAGTCGGTCAGCGGCAGCCGGTCGCTGATGAAGACCTGCGGGTCGAGGACACCGGCGGCGAACAGCCGGGCAGCGCGTTCATAGCTGTGGAGGACCGCCATGGAGCCGGTGATGGTGATCTCCTGGTTGTAGATCCGGTACGGCTCGATCGTGGCGCGCGCCGCGTAGTCCGCCACGCCGAACTGGAGGTACGTACCGCCCTTGCCGACGCGGCCGATGGCTTCCTGGATGGCCTTGGCGTTTCCGGTGGCGTCGATGACGACGTCCCAGCCGCGGGGTCGCTCGATCTCGTCGGCGGAGGTGACGGCATGGGTGCAGCCCAGGGTCCGGGCGGTTTCCAGCCGGTCGGGGTTGATGTCGACGATGTCGACGGTGGCGGCGCCGGTGCGCTTGGCGAGCTCCATCATCATCAGGCCCATGGTGCCGGATCCGTAGATCAGGACGTTGGTGGCCAGTTGGCTGCGGAGGATGTCGTAGCCGCGGACGGCGCAGGAGAGGGGTTCGATCAGCGCGGCGTCCTCGGTGCGGATGTGCTCGGGCAGTTTCACGCAGTTGGCGACGGGGGCGAGGGCGTACTCGGCCGCGCCTCCGGGGTTGGTGACGCCGATCGCGGCCCACCGTTCGCAGAGGTTGTTGCGCCCGATACGGCAGTAGTGGCATTCGTGGCAGTACAGGGAAGGGTCGACGGCGACCTGGTCGCCGAGCGCCACCTCGTGGACCTGGCTGCCGACGGCGACGATCTCTCCGGCGAACTCATGCCCGGGGGTGATCGGCAGGGTGGGTGCGAACTCGCCCTGCAGGATGTGCAGATCGGTGCCGCACAGGCCGACGGCGGCGACGCGGACCACCACGTCCCGGGGGCCGGGGGACGGATCCTCGACGTTCTCGATCGCGACGACGCCGGGGGCGCTGATGACGGCTGCTTTCACTTGACTGCTCCAAGGGACAGGCCCTGGACGAGTTTGTCCTGGGCGGCGAAGCCGGCGATGAGTACGGGCAGGGAGACGCAGACGGCGGCGGCGCACACCTTCGCCAGGAACAGGCCCTGGCTGGTGACGAACCCGGTGAGGAAGACCGGTGCGGTCCCCGCCACGACACCGGTCAGCACCCGGGCGAACAGCAGCTCGTTCCAGCTGAAGATGAAGGAGATCAGCGCGGTGGCCGCGATACCGGGCGCGGCGACCGGGGCCACGATCCGCAGGAGGATGGTCAGCAGCCCCGCTCCGTCGATGGAGGCCGCTTCCAGGATCTCCTTGGGGACTTCCGCGAGGAAGGAGCGCATCATCCATACCGCGATCGGCAGGTTCATCGAGGTGTAGAGGATGACCAGCAGCCAGATGTTGTCGAGCATGCCGGCGTGCTGGGCGATGAGGTACACGGACAGCAGCCCGGCCACCGTGGGGAGCATCTTGGTGGACAGGAAGAAGAACATCACGTCGGTCCACTTGCGGACCGGCTTGATGGACAGCGCATAGGCGGCGGGCACGGCCAGGACCAGCACCAGGACGGTGGAGGCGATGCTCGCCGTCAGCGAGTTGATCAGCGGGGGCCAGGGGCTGACCCCCGTGCTCTCGCCGAAGAACTCGCGGAAGCCCTGGAGGGTGAGGCCCGCGCCGATGTTGGGCGGGTTGGTCGCGGCGGCCGGTTCGCTGTGCAGCGAGGTGAGCAGCATCCAGCCGAACGGCAGGAAGAACAGCAGACCGCAGACCCAGGCCAGCAGACCCCAGATGCTGCCTCGATGGCGGAACGGGCCGGTGCGGCGGCTCGGCCGGCCGGCCGGGGCGGTGGTCGAGGTGCTCGTCATGACGTCTCCTCTCGGAACAGGGACGAGACGGTGCGCAGGGCGAAGGTGGCGATGAGGATCGAGCAGGCGACGACGATGACGCCCTGCGCGGACGCCAGGCCGTAGTCATGGGCCTGGTAGAAGGTCTGGTAGACGGAGTAGGGCAGGTTGGCGGTGCCCAGGCCGCCGGAGGTGAGGGTGAAGACCGCGTCGAAGTTCTGGACGACGTAGATGCTGCCGAGCAGCGAGGCCAGTTCCAGGTAGCGGCGCAGGTGGGGGAAGGTCAGATAGCGGAAGACCTGCCACGTGCCGGCGCCGTCGACGCGGGCGGCCTCGACGATGTCCAGCGGTCGGCTCTGCAGGCCGGCGAGCAGGATCAGCATCATGAACGGTGTCCACTGCCAGGCCAGTGAGGCTTCGACGGCTATCAGGGGGTTGGTGGACAGCCAGTCGAACTGCGGGGCGTCGGAGCTGCCGAACAGGCTCCAGATCCAGGTCAGAGTGCCGTTGATCAGCCCGTAGGAGGCGTTGTACAGGGCGTGCTTCCACAGCAGGGCGGAAGCCACCGGCACGACGAGGAAGGGGGTGATGAGCATCGTGCGGACGATGCCGCGACCGCGGAACTGCCGGTCGAGCAGCAGGGCCAGCCCCAGGCCGAACAGCAGGCTCACCAGGACCACCGAGGCCGTCAGGATCACGGTGGTGGTGATGGACGAGCGCAGCGTCGGATCGGTCAGTGCGGTCCGGTAGTTGGCCAGGCCGCCGAAGCCCCGGTTGTCGGGGTCGAGGGCGTTCCAGCGCATGAACGAGATGCCCAGGGTGCCCAGGAACGGCAGCTGGGTGACCACGATCAGGAAGACCAGCGCCGGGAGCAGCGGTGCCCGGCGGGCCCAGGCGCCACGCGGCCGGTTGGCGGGACGGGTCGACGACTCCCGCACTCCCTGGCGCAGGAGTCGCGGGCGTTTTGCGGTCAGGGGGACGGTCATGGTGTCTCTCCGCTTCGCGCGGGTGGCCTCCCGACCCGCGGAGGGCGGCGGGTCGGGAGTGGGTCGGCGAGGGTGGGTCGGCGGGCGGTTCCGCGGGTGCGGAGCCCGGTCACTGGCCGGCGTGTTTGGCGGCGACCGTCTCGGCCCGGGACTGGCTGGTCCTCAGGGCGCTCTCGACGCTGCTCCGGCCGGCGATGGCGGAGCTGATCTCCTGGGATACCTGGGTTCCGAGATCGGTGAACTCGGGGATGCCGACGAACTGGATGCCGGGGGCGGGTCGTGGCTGTACACCGGGGTTCAGGGGGTCGGCGTTGGTCAGCGCGGTCTTGGTGGCCGCCGCGAACGCCGATGCGGCGGTGAGGTACTGGGCGTTGGTGTAGGTCGAGGTGCGCTTGCCGGCCGGGACCTTGGACCAGCCCAGCTTGGTGCCGACGAGGTTCTCGTAGTTCTTGCCCGACGCCCAGGAGATGAACTTCCATGCGTCGTCCTGGTGCTTGCTGGCCTTCTGCAGACCCCAGGCCCAGGTGTAGAGCCAGCCCGAGCTCTTCGTCCGGTCGACCGGCGCGGGCACGTAACCCATCTTCCCGGCGACCGGTGAGCCCGTGCCGTCCAGCAGGCCGGCGGCCGAGGTGGCGT
This sequence comes from Streptomyces sp. H39-C1, assembly GCF_027158125.1. Lineage (NCBI taxonomy): Bacteria > Bacillati > Actinomycetota > Actinomycetes > Kitasatosporales > Streptomycetaceae > Streptomyces > Streptomyces sp. H39-C1. The sequence continues at coordinate 123,390 of NZ_JAPVLS010000002.1, read as the reverse complement.
CGTACCACATGGCGACCTTGCCCTGCTCCATGTTGTTCAGGCACTCGGTGAAGCCGGCCTGCGGGGCGCCCGCCTCACCGTGCGCACGCACCAGGTCGACATAGAACTTCGTCGCCTTGGTGAACTCCGGACTGTTGACCTGGGCCTTCCAGTCCTTGTCGAACCAGGTGCCGCCCATGGTGTTCACGACCGTGGTCAACGGCGCGATCAGCTCACCCCATCCGGGCTGGCCGCGCAGGCAGATGCCCTTCATGCCGGGCTGCGCCCCGTCGGCCTTCGCCGCCAGGTCCGCGACCTGGGTCCAGGTCGGGTTGGCGGGCATCGTCAGGTTCTTGGCGGCGAAGACGTCCTTGCGGTACATCAGGAACGACGACTCGCCGTAGAACGGCTCGGCGTAGATCTGTCCGCCCGAGGTCAGGGACTCCTGGATGCTGGGCAGGATGTCGCTCTGCTCGAAGGCGGTGTCGGCCTTGGACTGGGCGGTCAGCGGTGACAGCCAGCCGTTCTTGGCGTAGATCGGGGTCTCGTAGTTGCTGATGGTCGCCACGTCGTACTGTCCGGCCTGGCTGGCGAAGTCCTGACTGATCTTGTCCCGGACGTCGTTCTCCGGCAGCACGGTGAAATTGACCTTGATGCCGGTGGACTTGGTGAAGTTGTCCGCGGTCAGCTTCTGCAGATCAACCATCTGCGGGTTGTTGACCATCAGCACGTTGATGGAGTGCGCCTGGGAACCGCCGCCCCCGCCGCCGGCGCCCGAACAGGCGGCGAGCAGGCTGGTGCAGAGGACCACGGCGACCGTCGCGACGGTGCGCGGCGTGTTCTTCGGTCTTGTCGTCACGCTGGATCCCTTCGTTGGTGATCCGGCCGGGTGGGACCGGGTGTCAGCTGATTTCGCCCACGCCACAGCTGCCCGCGGCCGGGGGCCGCGGATCGAGGGGGTGGAAGGGCCGTCGGGTCAGACGCGGATGACCTGAGGCCCCAGGAGGGTGTAGCGGTGCGCTTCCGCGCTGGACAGTCCGGTGTCGGTGACGATGGCCTCGAAGTCGGCGACCTCCGCGAACCGGCAGAAGCTGCTCGCCCCGAACTTGCCGTGGTGCCCCAGGAAGATCCGTCTGCGGGAGACCTCGATCGCCTTGGCCTTGACGTCCGCGACGACGGGGTCGGGCGTTGTGAGCCCGAACTCCCGGGAGATCCCGTTCGAGCCCATGAACGCCAGGTCGATGACGAAGCCCGAGAGCATGGCGCAGGCCCAGGAGCCCACGGTGGCGAGCGTCCGGGCGCGGACCCGGCCGCCGAGGAGGAGGACGGTGGTGTTGTCCGACTCGGCGACCGCCGCGGCCGTCGACAGCGATGCGGTCACCACGGTCAGGGGCTGGTCGGTGGGCAGCAGTGCGGCGAGGATCTGCGGTGTGTAGCCCTCGTCCACAAAGATCGTTTCTGCGCCGTCGAGGAGCTTGACGCCTTCCGCGGCGATCCGCCGTTTGCTCTCGACGTGCAGCGTGACGCGCTGGGCCAGATTGGTCTCGAAACCCGCGCTCTCGACGGGGTAGGCACCGCCATGGGTGCGGCGGACCAGTCCCCTGCGCTCCAGCGCGCTCAGGTCCCGCCGGATGGTCTCCGGGGCGACCCTGAAGTCGGCGGCCGCGACAGCGACCTCGACGCGGCCCGCCTGGCGCGCCAGAGCCAGCAGCCGGTGATGCCTCTCTTCCGACCTCAACACCGCCACCCGCCCTTCTCCGCCCGTTCGGGCATCCGGGGCCCGAATGGGCCCGTCCATGAGTTATACCGTCGCGGCGGAGCCGTGCGCCGCCCCGTTCCGGATCGGACGTTGCCCGATCTCGCCCGGATCGCGATCCATGAATGCGCAGGCCAGCGGCGTCCACCGGATCAACTGCCGCGGCCCGGATGCCCGGCTGCCGCCGATGAGCTGCCGAAACCGGTGGTTCCGGAGTGGCTGGCGGCCGACGCCTTCGGCCCGCACGTCCTGGACACCCTGGACAACGGCGGCGGGACCGGGACGACCTGCTGGATCGAACCGGCCTGGAAGATGCTGCTGTCGAACAAGGCGCTGCTCGCGATCCTGTGGGAGCTGAACCCCGGCCATCCGAACCTGCTGCCCGCTTACCTGGACGGACCGCGTGAGCTCGCGACCGGCCCGGGGTACGTGATGAAGCCGCTGCTGGGCCGTGAAGGCGCGGGGGTCACCCTGCACGAGCCGGGCACGCCGCCGGCCGTACCCGACGAGGCGTCCTGCTTCCAGGAGCTGGCACCGCTGCCCGACTTCGACGGCAATCGCGTCGTGCTGGGCGCGTGGGTGGTCGAGGACGAGGCGGCCGGGCTCGGCATCCGCGAATCGGTGGGGCCCGTCACGGACGAGTACGCGCGCTTCGTGCCGCACATCATCGAGTGACAACCGGACGGCCGCCCCGCATGGCGGGCGACTACGTCCGGACGGTGTCCTTCGCACCGGACGTCCGCGCGGCCGCCTCGTTCCACCGGGTGCGCTCGGCGGCCGGCTCGTAGCGGCGCAGTGGCTGGGTGGCCCGCAGCAGGGACCGGATGTCCGCGAGGCCGCCCCCGATCACTCCCGCGGCCCGCGCCTGCACCAGGACGTTGCCCAGCGCCGCCGCCTCGGCGGGACCGGCCACGACCGGCAGCCCGCAGGCGTCCGCCGTCAGTTGGCAGAGCAGCTCGTTGCGCGCGCCGCCGCCGACGATGTGGACGACGTCGACATGCCGTCCTGACAGGCGCTGGGCGTCCTCGATCGCCGAGCGGTGCGCCAGCGCGAGGGAGTCCAGGATGCAGCGCACCGTCTCCGCCTGATCACGCGGTACCGGCTGCCCGGTCCTGCGGCAGGACTCGGCGATACGGTCCGGCATGCTGTCCGGGGCGAGGAATGCCGGGTCCGCGGCGTCCACGACCGAGCGCAGCGGCGGGACCTGTGCTGCCTGGGCCAGCAGCCGGCCGAGGTCGTGTGGAAGGCCCGCGGCCAGCCAGCTGCGAAGGCACTCCTGCAGCAGCCAAAGGCCCATGATGTTGCGCAGATAGCGGACGGTGCCGTCGACGCCCAGTTCGTTGGTGAAGTTCGCGGCGCGCGAGTCCTCGGTGAGGACCGGTGCGTCCAGTTCCACGCCGGCCAGCGACCACGTGCCGCAGGAGATGTACGCGAAGCGCTCGGTGTCCGCCGGCACCCCGGCGACCGCCGACGCGGTGTCGTGCGAGCCGACCGTCACCACCGGCACCGGGTGCTCAAGGCCGGTAGCCTCCAGGACCTCCGGCAGCAGCTCGCCGGCCGGGTCGCCTGGCCTGCGCAGCGGCGGGAAGAGCGACAGGTCGATCCCGAGCCGCCCGGCCAGTGCGTACGCCCAGTCGCCGGTGCGCGGGTCCAGGAGCTGGGTGGTGGAGGCGTTGGTCAGCTCCGTGCCGGCAACACCGGTGAGCCAGTACGACATGAGGTCCGGCATCAGCAGCAGCCGCGCGGCGGCGTCCAGTTGAGGCGTCCCCTGTGCCGCGGCCAGCTGGTAGAGGGTGTTGAACGGTGCGTGCTGCACACCCGTGGCCGCGTACAGCTCCGCCTGCGGCACGGTCCGCCGGATCCGTTCCGGCACGCCCTCGGTCCGGGCGTCGCGGTAGTGGACGGGGTTGCCGAGCAGCGAACCGTCGGCTGCCAGCAGCCCGTAGTCCACGGCCCAGGTGTCGATGCCGACGGACGTCACCGGGCCCGCCGTCCGCAGACCGTCGAGGACCCCGCGGTACAGCGCCAGCACGTCCCAATGCAGGGTGCCGCCGACGCGGACCGGGAGGTTGGGGAAGCGGTGGACCTCGTCCAGGCCGACCGAACGCGCGGTCACCCGGCCGACGATGACGCGCCCGCTGGAAGCGCCGAGATCGACGGCGGCGAAGGCACGGGGGTCGCTCGGTGGCATGAAGAGCCTCACAGGAAGGGATGGGAACGGGGAGGATCCCGCCGGCCGGCGGGGGTCACCGCCGGCCGGGACCCGCTAGCGCAGGAACGCGGCTGCCACTCCGGCGTCGACGGGGATGTGCAGGCCCGTCGTATGACTGAGGTCCCCGCCGGCCAGCGCGAAGACGGCGTTGGCCACGTGCTCGGGCAGCACCTCGCGCTTGAGCAGGGTGCGCTGGGCGTAGAACGCGCCGAGGTTCTCCTCGCTCACCCCGTACACTGCGGCGCGCTGGGCGCCCCAGCCGCCCGCGAAGATCCCGGAGCCCTGGACCACCCCGTCGGGGTTGATGCCGTTCACCCGGATGCCGTGCTCCCCCAGCTCGGCGGCGAGCAGCCGCACCTGGTGGGCCTGGTCGGCCTTGGTGGCACCGTAGGCGATGTTGTTGGGGCCGGCGAAGACCCCGTTCTTGCTGGAGATGTAGACGATGTCACCGCCCAGACCCTGCTGGATCATGATCCGTGCGGCCTCGCGCGAGGCGAGGAAGGATCCGCGGGCCATGATCGCGTGCTGCAGGTCCCAGTCCGCGGCGGTGGTCTCCAGCAGCGGCTTGGAGATGGAGATACCCGCGTTGTTGACCACCAGGTCCACTCCGCCGAAGGCGAGGACCGCCGCGTCGAACGCCGCCCGGATCTCTTCCTCGGAGGTGACGTCGGCCGGCACCGCGACCGCGCGGTCCGCCCCGCCGAGCTCTTCGACGACGGCCGCCGCACTGGTCGCGTTGATGTCCGCCACGACCACGCAGGCTCCCTCGGCGGCGAGCCGGTGGGCGATCGCCCTGCCGATGCCGGAACCGGCGCCGGTCACCAGCGCGATCCGGGTCGCGAGCGGCTGCGCCGGGGGCATCCGGCGCAGTTTCGCCTCCTCCAGTTCCCAGTACTCGATACGGAACTTCTCGGACTCCTCGATCGGCAGGTACGACGAGACCGCCTCGGCGCCGCGCATGACGTTGATCGCGTTGAGGTAGAACTCCCCCGCGACGCGCGCGGTCTGCTTGTCCTTGCCGTAGGAGAACATCCCGACGCCCGGGACCAGGACGATCGCCGGATCAGCGCCGCGCATCGGCGGCGAGTCGGGCGTCGCGTGCCGTGCGTAGTAGGCGGCGTACTCCTCGCGGTACTCGGTGTGCAGCTGCCGCAGCCGCCGCACCGCTTCGTCGAGCGGCGCGTCGCCGGGCAGGTCCAGCACCAGCGGGCGGACCTTGGTGCGCAGGAAGTGGTCGGGGCAGGAGGTGCCGAGCGCGGCCAGCCGCGGGTGTTCGGTGCGCGAGAGGAAGTCGAGCACCGCCTCGGAGTCGCTGAAGTGGCCGATCTGCGGACGGTCGGCGGAGGCGACGGACCGCAGGACGGGGGCCAGTGCGGCCGCTCTGGCCCGGCGTTCCGCCGAGGGCAGCGGCTCGTAGCCGGGCAGGACCGGTCCGAACGGTGTGCTCCTGCCGCGCCGGTCGAGGAACTCGGCGGCGGTGCGGATGATGTCGAGGGAGTTCCGCTCGCACTCCTGCGAGGTCGCACCCCAGGCGGTGATGCCATGGCCGCCGAGTACGCAGCCGACGGCCTGCGGGTTCGCGTCCCTGACGGCGGCGATGTCCAGGCCCAGTTGGAATCCCGGGCGGCGCCACGGCACCCAGGCCACCCGGTCGCCGAAGCACTCCTTGGTCAGCGCGTCGCCGTCGGCGGCACAGGCGAGCGCGATACCGGAGTCCGGGTGCAGATGATCGACGTGCTCGGCGCCGACCAGGGCGTGCATCGCGGTGTCGATGGAGGGCGCCGCCCCGCCCTTGCCATGCAGGCAGTAGTCGAAGGCGGCCACCATCTCGTCCTCGCGGTCGACGCCCGGATAGACGTCCACGAGGGCGCGCAGCCGGTCGAGCCGCAGCGCGGCGAGCCCCGACGCCCGCAGGGTGCCCAGGTCGCCCCCGGAGCCCTTGACCCACATCAGCTCGGTGTCCTGCCCGGTCACCGGGTCGGTGGCGGTGCCCTTGGCGGACGTGTTGCCGCCCGCGTAGTTGGTGTTGCGGGGATCGGCGCCGAGCCGGTGGCTGCGCGCCAGCAGCTCCGCCGCCTGCGGGTGCAGTTCTGCGGTCATCGTGGAATCCCTTGCGGATGGGAGCGGAAGCGGGAATCGGTGGCGGCAATCGTCCGAGGCGTCACGCCCCCCAGCCCGCCTGGGTCCCGCCGACCCGCTCCGCGACGATGTGATCGGCCCAGCCGGACCGCTTGTAGGCGGCGATCGGGTCCGGGTCGATGCCCTGCTCCTCGCGGACCTCGCGCAGCAGCGGACGGACGTCGGTGTTGTACGCGTCCATCAGCACGGCGTTCGCCTCCAGCACCTCACCGGCCTGCTGGGCGGCGCGCAGTGCGACGGGGTCGACCAACAGCGCCTTGGCGGTGGCTTCCTGCACATTCATCACCGACCGGATGATCGCCGGGATCTTCGCCTCGATGTTGTGGCACTGGTCGAGCATGAAGGCCACTCCGGTCTCGGCCGCGAGCCCCCCGCCGCGCACCACTTCGTACATGATCCGGAAGAGCTGGAACGGGTCCGCCGCGCCGGCCATCAGGTCGTCGTCGGCGTAGAAGCGCGAGTTGAAGTCGAAGCCGCCGAGCTTCCCCTCCCGCAGCAGCGTCGCCACGATGAACTCGATGTTGGTGCCGGGGGCGTGGTGGCCGGTGTCGACGACGACCTGCGCCTTGGGGCCGAGCTTGAGGCAGTGGGCGTACGCGGTGCCCCAGTCCGGCACGTCCGTGGCGTAGAAGGCGGGCTCGAAGAGCTTGTACTCCAACAGCATCCGCTGGTCGTCGCCGAGCCGCTCGTAGACCTCGGTCAGCGCGTCGCCCAGCCGACCCTGGCGATCGGCGATATCGTCCTGTCCGGGGTAGTTCGTCCCGTCGGAGAACCACAGTTTCAGATCGCGCGAGCCGGTGGCGTCCATGATGTCGACGCATTCCAGCAGATGGTCGGTGGCCTTGCGCCGGATCTTGGGATCGGGGTGGGTGACTGAACCGAGTTTGTAGTCGTCGTCCTGGAAGACATTGGAGTTGATCACCCCGAGCCGTACACCCCGCCCGGCCGCGTGGGCCGCCAGCGCCGGGTAGTCGTCGGTCCTGTCCCAGGGGATGTGCAGCGCCACCGAGGGCGCGGCCGCGGTGAATTCGTGGACGCGCGCCGCGTCGTCGATCTTCTCCTGCGGGGTGCGGGGCACGCCCGCCTGCGCGAACACCTTGAAGCGCGTGCCGGAGTTGCCGTACGCCCAGGACGGCGTCTCGATGGACTGGGCCTTCAGCGCGGCCTTCACCGTGGACAGGTCGGTCATGTTCATCGCTCCCGCCATGAATCGTTTCACTGAGGGGAAGCTAGGTGCCCGAAGAGGGAGTGTCAACCTCCTGGTTACGGGAGTTCAACCGACTGCGGACACCGGAGCGGAAAACTTGAAACGAAAGCATTGACGCGTCATGTCGCACTGGCCTAACGTCCGTGCAACTCAGTTGAAACCTTTCATGCGAGGCCCCACCATGGACCAGCCGAAGTCGGCGGAACGGCCCGTACTCTCGCTGGAGGACGCCAGCAAGTCCTTCGGTGCGGTCCGGGCTCTGCAGGGTGTGTCCCTGGCCCTCTTCGCCGGGGAGGCGCACGCGCTCGCCGGTGAGAACGGGGCCGGGAAGTCCACCCTGATCAAAGTGCTCGCGGGAGTGCACCGTCCCGATGCCGGGCGGGTGCTGGTGGACGGCGAGCCCGTCACCTTCCACGGACCCTCCGACGCCCGGGACGCCGGCATCGCGGTCATCTACCAGGAACCGACGCTCTTTCCCGATCTCACCGTCGCCGAGAACATCTTCATGGGCCGCCAACCGCGCCGCTCCTTCGGCCGGGTCGACCACCGGTCGGTGCGGGACGCGACGCAGGCCCTCATCGAACGGCTGGGGGTCGATCTCGACCCCGGGCAGCTCTGCCGCGGCCTGTCCATCGCCGACCAGCAGCTCGTCGAGATCGCCAAGGCGCTCTCCTTCGACGCCCGGGTCCTGATCATGGACGAACCCACCGCGGCCCTGACCGGAGCCGAAGTGGCCCGGCTGTTCGGCGTGGTGCGGACGCTGCGCGAACAGGGCACGGCCGTGCTGTTCATCTCGCACCGGCTGGAGGAGATCTTCGCCCTCTGCCAGCGCGTCACCACCCTGCGGGACGGCCGGCTGATCTCCAGCGATCCGGTCGACGGCCTGACCGAGGACGACCTGGTACGCCGGATGGTCGGCCGTGATCTGGACGAGCTCTACCCCAAACAGCCCGCGCGGATCGGCGAAACGGCCCTGGCCGTGCGCCGGCTCACCCGGGAGGGCGTCTTCACCGATGTCTCGTTCGACGTCCGCCGCGGCGAGATCGTCGCACTGGCCGGGCTGGTGGGCGCCGGCCGCAGCGAGGTCGTGCGCGCCGTCTTCGGCGTCGACCGCGCCGACGCGGGCGACGTGCACGTGGCCGGGAACAAGCTGCCGGCCGGCTCGCCCACGGCCGCGATGGCCGCCGGTGTCGCCCTGGTGCCGGAGGACCGGCGCCAACAGGGCCTGGTGATGGAGCTGTCCATCGAACGGAACATCGGTCTGACCGGACTCGACCGGCTCGGCCGCGGCGGCCTGGTCCGCAGAACCCTGGAGCGCGGCCGGGCGGCGGACTGGGCGGTGCGGCTCCAGTTGAAGTACAACCGGCTCTCCGACCCGGTCGGCGTGCTCTCCGGCGGCAACCAGCAGAAGGTCGTGCTGGCCAAGTGGCTGGCCACCGAACCCGGTGTACTGATCGTCGACGAACCGACCCGGGGCATCGACATCGGCACCAAGGCCGAGGTCCACCGGCTGCTGTCCTCGCTCGCCGCGGAAGGACTCGCCGTCCTCATGGTCTCCTCCGACCTGCCGGAGGTCCTCGCCATGGCGGACCGGGTGCTGGTCATGCACGAAGGACGCATCACCGCGGAACTCCCGCGCGCACTGGCCACCGAGGAATCGGTCATGGCCGCGGCCACCGGCCGGACCGCCGGCGGAGAGAAGGCAGCCTGATGACAGCGACAGTGGAACAGCCCACGGCGCCGCCCGGCGCGCGCAAGGTGACGGCGCGTTCGCTCACCGAGACCGTCTTCCGGGCCCGGGAGATCAGCATCGCCGGGTGTCTGGTGCTGCTCGTCCTCGGCACCTGGGCGGCCAACCACCGCTTCCTGTCGGAGCAGGGCATCAAGGACCTGCTCCTCAACGCGTCGATCCTGATCCTGCTGGCAGTCGGCCAGTCGGTCGTGGTCCTCACCCGCAACATCGACCTCTCGGTCGGCTCGGTGGTGGGACTGTCCGCCTTCGCCTGCGGGAAGTTCGTCTCCGGCACCGACCGCAACGCCGTTCTGGCCCTGCTGCTCGGCATCGGCGTCGGCGCGCTCTGCGGCCTCGTCAGCGGACTGCTGGTCAGCTTCGGGCGGGTGCCGGCGCTCGTGGTCACGCTGGGGATGCTCTACATCATCCAGGGCACCGACTACTGGTGGGCGCACGGTCAGCAGATCAACGCCGCCGACGGCCCCGCCTCCGGCCGCGAC
>NZ_JAPVLS010000002.1:0-113827 GCF_027158125.1 Streptomyces sp. H39-C1 | reverse complement strand
GGCGTCCCGGACCTGGCGCTGATCGCCGTCGCCGTACACGCCGCCGCCTCCTACTACCTGCGGTCCTACCGCAGCGGCCGGGAGCTGTACGCCATCGGCTCCAGCCCGGAGGCCGCCCGGCTCGCGGGCATCCCGATCCGCCGCCGGATCCTGGCCGCCTACGTCTTCTCCGGCGCGGTCGCGGGCTTCGCCGGCGCCCTGTGGCTGGCCCGCTTCGGCACCGTCGTCGCCGACAACGCCCACGGCTGGGAACTGACGGTGGTCAGTGCGGTGGTGGTCGGCGGCGTCGCCATCACCGGCGGCACCGGCAGCGTCTGGGGCGCGGCGCTCGGCGCGCTGCTCCTCACCACCGTCGGCAGCGTCCTGGTCGTCCTGAAGGTCGACTCCTTCTGGCAGAGCGCCATCACCGGAGCCCTGCTGCTCGCGGCCATCAGCGTCGACCGGATCGTGACCCTGCGCATGACCAGCGCCCTGAGGAAGAGGAACGCGCGCCATGTCCACCAAGTCTGACCTGAGCCGGTTCCTGCGCTGGGACGTCGCGGTCGGCATCCTGCTCGTGGCCGTCTTCGCCACCGGAGCCGGTACCACCGAGGGGTTCGCCACCACCGGCAACCTGTCCTTCGCCCTCAACGACATCGCCGAGGTCGCGATCATCGCGCTGCCGATGACGCTGCTGGTGGTGGCGGGCGAGATCGATCTGTCGGTCGCCTCCATGCTGGGGCTGGCCAGCGCGGTCAGCGGCAAACTGTGGGAATCGGGCTGGGCGTTCGAAACCATCGTTCCGGTGGTCCTGGCCATCGGCGTCCTCGGCGGTCTGCTCAACGGCTGGCTCGTCACCCGGGTCGGACTGCCGTCGCTGGCCGTCACCATCGGCACGCTGACGCTCTACCGGGGCCTGGCGTCGGTGGCGCTGGGCAGCAACGCGGTCACCGACTTCCCCGAGACGTACGCCCGGTGGACGTCGGACACCAACACCGTGCTCGGGATCCTGCCCTACCCCTTCGCCCTGTTCATCGTCCTGGCGGCCATCACCGGTGTGGTGCTGCACGCCACCGGGTTCGGCCGCTCCCTGTTCGCCACCGGCGCCCAGGAGGAGGCCGCCTACTTCTCCGGCATCCGGGTCAAGCGGATCAAGCTGCTGCTGTTCGTCCTCACCGGACTGCTGTCGGCCTTCGCGGGCATCGTCTTCACCCTGCGCTACGGCAGCGCCCGTGCCGACAACGGCCAGGGCTTCGAGATGCTCGTCATCGCCTCCGTGCTGCTGGGGGGCGTCGACTTCGACGGCGGCAAGGGCACACTCGGCGGCGCCATCGCCGGAGTGCTGCTGATCGGCCTGCTCAAGAACCTGCTCATCCTCAACGACGTGGCCAACGAGGTCCAGGTGATCGTCACCGGACTCCTGCTGGTGGCCTCGGTACTGACCCCGCGGGTGATCGCCGCGGCACTCGAACGGCGCCACCGGCGCGCAGCCGCAGCTGTCTGACGGCGCGCACCGCCCCCTCCGCACCACCGTCACCCGACGAACTCCCCGAGGAATTCCCCGAAGAAGGGCTTCGCCATGTCCCTCCCCACCACCGTCCCGGTGCGCGCGCTCACCGCGGTGACCGCCGTCTGCGCTCTCGCCCTCACCGCGACCGCCTGCGGTGGCACGACGAAGAAGTCCAGCTCCGACCAGGGCCCGGGCACGGCCGCGACGGCCTCCGCCGACCCCGCTGCCGCGCTCAAGAAGGGTCTGAAACTCGCCTTCCTGCCCAAGCAGATCAACAACCCCTACGAGACGATCGTCGACAACTCCGGTATCGCGACGGCGAAGGAGATCGGCAGCACCGCCAAGGAGGTCGGCCCCTCCGACGCCAGCGCGTCCTCGCAGGTCTCCTACATCAACACGCTCATCCAGCAGCAGCAGGACGCGATCCTGCTGGCGGCCAACGACCCCAACGCGGTCTGCGGTCCGCTCAAGCAGGCGATGACCAAGGGCATCAAGGTCGTGGCGTACGACTCCGACACCGCCAAGGACTGCCGGCAGCTGTTCATCAACCAGGCGAGCTCCGAGCAGATCGGCCGCAGCCTGGTGCAGAACCTCGGCAAGCAGCTCGGCTTCCAGGGGAAGATCGCGATCCTGTCCGCCACCCAGAACGCCACGAACCAGAACACCTGGATCGAGTTCATGAAGAAGGAGCTGGCGCTGCCGGCGTACAAGGGGATGGAGCTGGTGAAGGTCGCCTACGGGGACGACGACGACCAGAAGTCCTTCCAGCAGACCCAGGGACTGCTGCAGGCCTACCCGGATCTGAAGGGCATCATCGCGCCGACCACCGTCGGCATCGCGGCGTCCGCCCGCTACATCAGCTCCTCGTCCTACAAGGGCAAGGTCGTGGTGAACGGGCTGGGCACCCCCAACCAGATGCGCAAGTACGTCAAGGACGGCACCGTCGCGCAGTTCTCCCTGTGGGACCCCAAGAAGCTCGGCCGACTCGCCGCGTACGCCGCAGCCGCGCTGTGCTCCGGTCAGATCACCGGCGCGGAGGGGCAGACGTTCAAGGCCGGTGACCTGGGCAGCTTCACCGTCGGCAAGAACGGTGAGGTCATCCTCGGCAAGCCCACCGTCTTCGACACGTCCAACATCGACGGCTTCGACTTCTGAGCGTGACCCGCATCCCGGCCCGCCGCCCGCCGGCGGCGCGGCCGGCCGTCGACGGCGAAAGGCCCGGGAACATGCGGCGTGTCTGCTTCCTGCTTCAGGTCCGCCAGGACCGGATCGACGCATACCGCCGCCGGCACGAAGCCGTGTGGCCGGAGATGACCGCCGCGCTGTCCGCCACCGGCTGGCACAACTACTCCCTCTTCCTCCGCGAGGACGGGCTGCTGGTGGGCTATCTGGAGACCGAGGACTTCGCCGCGGCGCAGAGCGCGATGGCCGCCACCGAGGTCAACACCCGCTGGCAGACGGAGATGGCCGAGTTCTTCGAAGCCCCCGACGACGACCGGCCCGACCGGGCCATACGCCCCCTCACCGAGATATTCCACCTCATGTGACGGCCGGCGACCCGGCCGGCCCGCTCCCCGGCCGACCCCACGAACGGAGACATCCGCCATGACCCGCACCCCCGCCACCGCGCGCAGGCCGAAGATCGGTCTCGTGGCGGGGGGACTGGGCGCCTACTGGCCCCAGTTCCCCGACCTGCTCCCCCAGTTGCGCCGCTCCGCCGCACGCGTCACCGAACGCATGAAGGACTTCGACGCCGATGTCGTCGACGTCGGGTTCATCTCGGACGCACAGGAGGGCGCGGTGGCCGCGGAGAAGCTGCGTGCCGCCGGATGCGACCTGATCGTCGGATTCCTCACCACGTACATGACCGCCACGATGCTGGCGCCGGTGGCCCAGCGCTCGGGCGCTCCGGTCCTGCTGATCAATCTGCAGCCGACCGAGGCGATGGACCACGCCACGTTCGACACCGGTCAGTGGCTGGCGTACTGCGGCGCCTGCCCGCTGCCCGAGATGGCCAACTCCTTCGAGCGGGCCGGCGTCCCGTTCCGCTCCGTCTCCGGCTATCTGGAGGACGACCGGGCCTGGGCCCGGATCGGCCGGTGGATCCGGGCGGCCGGGGTGCGATCGGTGCTGCGCAACGGCCGGCACGGCCTGATGGGCCACCTGTACCCGGGCATGTACGACGTCTCGACCGACCTGGCCATGGTCTCGGGCAACCTCGGCGGCCATGTGGAGGTGCTGGAGTTCGACGATCTGCGGGTGCGGGTGGACGACGTCACCGACGCGGAGGTCGCCGACAAGCTCGCCAAGGCCAGGGAGACCTTCGCGTTCGACGATTCCGTCGTCGCGGACGATGTGGAGTGGGCGGCCCGGGTGTCGGTCGGACTCGACCGGCTGGTGACCGACTTCGACCTCGACAGCCTCGCGTACTACCACCGGGGTCTGGCCGGGGAGATCCACGAGCGGCTGGGCGCCGGCATGATCCTCGGCGCGTCGCTGCTCACCGCGCGTGGTGTGCCGGCGGCGGGCGAGTACGAGTTGCGTACGTCGCTGGCGATGCTGATCGCCGACCGGCTCGGCGCGGGCGGATCCTTCACCGAGCTGCAGGCGCTCAACTTCCGGGACGGCGTGGTGGAGATGGGCCACGACGGGCCCGCGCACCTCGGCATCAGCCAGCACCGGCCGCTCCTGCGCGGCCTGGGTGTCTTCCACGGCAAGCGCGGCTGGGGCGTGTCCGTCGAGTTCGACGTTCGGCACGGCCCGGTCACCCTGGTCGGTCTCGGCCAGACCCGCGACGGCCGCTACAAGCTGGTCACCTCGCAGGGCGAGGTGGTCGGCGGCCCGCTGCTGAAGATCGGCAACACCACGTCCCGGGTGGACTTCGGCACCGATCCCGGCGAGTGGACCGACGCCTGGAGCGCCACGGGCGTCGCCCATCACTGGGCACTGGCCACCGGTCACATCGTGCCCGAACTGCGCGCGGTGGCCGACCTCACGGGCCTGGAACTGGTCGAGGTCTCTTGACCGGGGAACGTTCGCTCTCCCGCCGCGCGGACGGCGCCGGCGGACCCGGCCGGCTTCCCGGCCGCGCGCCGGGCAGCCGGGTGAAGCGCAGCGCGATCGGCATCAAGGACGTCGCCGAGCAGTCGGGGGTCTCGCTCGGCACGGTCTCGAACGTCCTCAACCGGCCGGACACAGTGTCGGAACCCACCCGGCGGCGGGTGCTCGCGGTGATCGAGCGGCTCGGGTACGTCCGCAGTGAGACGGCCCGCCAGTTGCGGGCCGGTCGCAGCAGAATGCTCGCCCTCCTGGTGCTGGACCTGGCCAATCCGTTCTTCGTCGAGCTGGCCCGTGGCGCCCAGCAGGCCGCCCGCGAGGCGGGACTCGCCGTCATGGTGTGCACCAGTGCGGGCGATCCGGCGCAGGAGGCCGAGTACCTGGGCATGTTCGCCGAACAGCGGGTGCGCGGTGTGCTGGTCACTCCCACCGACGGCACCGGCCAGGATCTGCGGGCGCTGCGGAGCCGCGGCATATCCTCCGTCGTCGCCGACCGGGAATGGGCCGGTGACGAGGCGTGCTCGGTGTCGGTCGACGACGTGGCAGGCGGCCGGCTCGCCGTACGGCATCTGCTCGCGTCGGGCCACCGCCGGATCGTCTACGTCAGCGGTTCTCCGCGCCTGGCCCAGTCCCGGGACCGGCATCAGGGCGCACTGTCCGCCCTCGACGAGGCGCGGGTCGCGCGGGAGACGCTGACGGTGGTCGAGGCGGAGCGGTTCGACGTCGCCTCCGGCCGGGCGGCGGGCGCCCGGCTGCTGGCCGCCGCGGACCGCCCGTCCGCCGTGTTCTGCGCGAACGACCTGCTGGCTCTGGGCGTGCTGCAGACCCTGTTCGCGGCCGGGATCCGGGTGCCGGACGACATGGCGCTCGTCGGCTACGACGACATCGAGTTCGCCGCGGGCGCCGCCGTCCCGCTCAGCTCCGTGCGCCAGCCCTCGTTCCGCATCGGCCGCACCGCCGCGGAACTGCTGATCGAGGAGACGGACGGGCGCCCCGACGCACACGAGCATCAGAAGATCGTCTTCCAGCCGGAGCTGGTCGTCAGGGCATCGTCGCTCGGTGTCCGCGGCGGAGGCTGATCACACAAGATGTGCGTAGCATGAGACCGCGGCCGCGGAGAGCCGCGGGAGACGGTGGTTCGGAGCTCGTGGCGCGCATGATGGGCATCAAGGACGTGGCACGGCAGGCCGGGGTCTCCGTCGGCACCGTGTCGAACGTGATCAACCGCCCGGACATGGTCTCCGAGCAGACCCGCACCCGGGTGCTCGAGGTGATAGACCAACTCGGCTATGTGCGCAGCGAGTCGGCCCGCCAGCTGCGCGCCGGCCACAGCCGCATCATCGCCCTGCTGGTCCTGGACATGGCCAATCCCTTCTTCGTCGACGTCGCGTCGGGCGCCGAGCGGGCCGCCCGCGAGGCCGGACTCGGCGTCATGCTCTGCAACAGCGCCGGCAGCGCGACCGAGGAAGCGGAGTACCTGAGCCTGTTCGCCGAGCACCGCGTACGCGGAGTGCTGGTCACCCCCGCCGACGCCACGGGGCGCAACCTCGACGCGTTCCGGCGCCATGACATCCCCTTCGTCTTCGTCGACCGCGTCGTGCCCAGCGCGTCGGCGTGCTCGGTGTCGGTCGACGACATCGCCGGCGGGCGGCTGGCCGCCGGCCATCTGCTGGACCAGGGCCACCGGCGGCTCGTCTACGTCAGCGGACCCATGCATCTGACCCAGTGCCGTGACCGGCGGACCGGGGCCCTCGACGCGCTGGCCGCGGCGGGACTCCCCCCGGAGGCGCTGTCCCACATCGAGACGGACCGGCTGGACGTCGCCGCGGGGCGGGACGCGGGCGCGCGGCTGCTGGGCATGGCCGGCCGCCCCACCGCGGTGTTCTGCGCGAACGACCTGCTCGCCCTGGGCGTGCTGCAGGCGCTGTACGCGGCGGGGGTCGCCGTGCCGCAGGAGCTCGCGCTCGTCGGCTACGACGACATCGAGTTCGCGGCGGCGGCCGCGGTCCCGCTGACCTCGGTGCGCCAGCCCGCCCACCGCATGGGCCGGACCGCCGCCGAGCTGCTCATCGCGGAGACCGGCGACCACGCCGGCGAGCACCGGCACCATCAGATCGTGCTGCAGCCGGAGCTGGTGGTCCGGGGTTCGACACTGGGCAAGCAGCGCTGAAGGCGTAGGAACCTCCCTGCCGGGCCGGCCTCACCCGCGCCGCTCCCGCCTCCCGCCTAGGTCGTACCGGGTGGGTCTGACAGACCTACCCTGGGCCCCGGAAAGCGCTCCGGGCGCGGCAATACTTGAGTCATGGGTCTGGACCACAATGTCGAACTGGGTGAGTTCCTCCGTTCCCGCAGGGCCCGGCTGGGCCCTGGGGACGCGGGGGTCGCCGTCAATGGATCCGCCCGCCGGGTGCCCGGGCTGCGCCGGGAGGAGCTGGCCCGGCTGGCCGGGGTCAGCACCGACTACTACGCGCGGCTGGAGCAGGGGCGGCACCGCAACGTCTCCGCGAGCGTCCTGGACTCCGTCTCCCGCGCGCTGCGGCTCAACGAGGTGGAGCACATCTACCTCATACAGCTCGCCCGTCCGCAGCCACGCGCCGCACGGCGTCCGACGGCCCGCCCCCAGCGGGTCCGGCCGGGGCTGCACCGGATGCTGGAGACGCTGGACGGACTGACGCCGGCCTTCATCGTCGGCCGCGGGATGCAGGTGCTGGCCAGCAACCGGCTGGCCCGCTCGCTGATCTCCGATTTCGAGGCGCTGCCGCACCGGGAGCGGAATCTGGCCCGGTTCATCTTCCTCGACGAGTCCGCCCGGCAGCTGTACCCGGACTGGGAGCAGATCGCCGCGGAGACCGCCGCGGTGCTGCGTCTCGACGCGGGGCGCAACTGCGAGGACCGGGCCTTCTGCGAGCTGATCGGCGAGCTCGCGGTCAAGAGCGAGGAGTTCCGTACGGCGTGGGCGGCACACGACGTGAGCCGCCGCTCGCACGGAACCAAGCGCTACCGGCACCCCCAGGTCGGGGAGATCACCGTCGCGTACGAGGCCCTCAGCCCGCCGGGCGACACGGACCAGACCCTCTTCGTCTACACCACCGAGTCAGGTTCGCCCTCCGAGACCGCGCTGCAGTTGCTGGCCAACCTCACCGCGTCCCTGACCTCACCGAGTCCGGCCGCGCCACGGCCCGTGCTCACCGATCCCGACGATTTCCTGGAGATCCACGCACGATGACGACCACCGTCCCCGCTTACGCCGCTCCCGCTGCCGACGCACCGCTGGAGCGCACCACGATTCCCCGACGCGCCGTGCGTGAGCACGACGTGCTGATCGACATCAAGTTCGCCGGCATCTGCCACTCCGACATCCACCAGGCCCGGGACGAGTGGGGTGGCGCGAAGTTCCCCATGGTGCCGGGCCACGAGATCGCCGGCATCGTCACCGAGGTCGGCCCGGGCGTCACCAAGTACGCCGTGGGTGACCGGGTCGGCGTGGGCTGCTTCGTCGACTCCTGCCGGGAGTGCGAGAACTGCCTGGCCGGTGACGAGCAGTACTGCCTGAACGGCGGCACCGGCACCTACAACGCCACCGGCCGGGACGGCGAGCCCACCTACGGCGGCTACAGCACCCACATCGTCGTGGACGAGCACTTCGTCCTGCGCATCCCGGAGGGCGTCGAGCTCGATGTCGCCGCTCCGCTGCTGTGCGCCGGGATCACCCTCTACTCACCGCTGAAGCACTGGAACGCCGGCCCCGGCAAGAAGGTCGCCATCGTCGGCATGGGCGGCCTCGGTCACATGGGCGTGAAGATCGCCGCCGCTCTGGGCGCCGAGGTCACCGTTCTGAGCCAGGGCCTGCGCAAGCAGGACGACGCGAAGAGGTTCGGCGCCGAGCACTACTACGCCACCAGCGACGAGTCGACGTTCGAGCAGCTCGCCGGGACGTTCGACCTGATCGTGAACACCGTCTCGGCCAATCTCGACCTGGACGCCTACCTCGGGCTGCTGCGGGTGGACGGCACCCTGGTCAATGTGGGCGCGCCCGAGCACCCGGTCTCGCTGAACGTGTTCTCGCTGATCGGGGGCCGGCGCAGCCTGGCCGGCTCGATGATCGGCGGCATCCGGCAGACCCAGGAGATGCTGGACTTCTGCGCCGAGCACGGCCTGGGCGCCGAGATCGAGGTGATCTCCGCCGACCGGATCAACGAGGCGTACGAACGCGTCGTCGCCAGCGACGTCCGGTACCGCTTCGTCATCGACACGGCCACCATCTGACGGCAGCCCCGGGCTGCCGAAAGGCCCTGCCCTCCCGCGGAAGCGGGGTGGCAGGGCCTTCGGCGTCGACGCCCGGACATCAGTCCGGGTGTCGTGCCCGGTCAGCGCTTCGCGTACTCCGCCTCCCGGACGGCGGCCTTGCGCAGCTCGGGGACGCTGCCGGTCACCACGCCGGACTCCGTGGTCACCGGTCCCCGACGCGGTATCGCCAGTCCCAGCAGCGCGAGCGCCCCGAGGGCCATCACGGCGATCCCGTACTCCCGGGTCGTCGGCAGCAGTCCCCCACCGTGCACGACCAGGAAGCCGCCGATGACCGCGGGCAGTCCCATGGCCAGGTACGACAGCACGTAGATGGTGGAGAGCAGCCCGGACCGCTCGTGCGGCGCGGCCAGCGGGACGATGGTGCGGATCGCGCCCTGGAAGCCGCCGCCGAAGCCGACGCCCGCGATGACCGTTCCGATGAAGAAGCCGGTAGCGGAGTTGTGGTCGATCGCGAGCAGGGTGAGGCCGACGCCCACGATGAGGGCCACGGTGCCGAGCAGCATGACCCGGCCCGGGGCGGCGTTGCGGAGCAGCAGCACCGACACCGCGCCGCTGCCGGCCAGGGCGAACAGCGCCAGGCCGCCGAGCAGCAGGGAGTCGGAACCGACCACGCTGCGGATGACCGCCGGGATGACGGAGCCGTAGAGCCCGGCCAGTGCCCAGACCGCGACCAGGACCGGGGCGGCCACCAGCAGCGGTCCGCGTGCCGCCTTCGGGACACCGAAGCGGGGCCGCAGCGAGGCGAGCGCGCCCGGCTTGGGCTCGGAGGTCTCGCGCATGAGGGCGACACCGATTCCCTGCAGGACGAACACGGCGAGGAGGGTCAGGTAGACGAGGTGGGTGGGCTCGGGCAGGAACTGGACCAGCAGCCCGGAGGCGAGCGCCCCGGTGGCGGTGCCGGTCATGGGGGCGATCGCGTTGGCGATGGTGCCCTTGACCTTGTCGAGGTCGAGCATCCCCGCGCCGACCGCGCCGACGGCCGCGCCGGTCGACAGGCCCTGGACGACCCGGGCGATCATCAGCTCGGGCACCCCGCCCGCCGTGGTGAGCACGACCATCGCCACGACCTGCAGCACGATCGCCGCGCGCAGCACCGGACGGCGTCCGATGTGGTCCGACAGCGACCCGACGGTGAGCAGTGCGGCGAGCACGGCGAGGGCGTAGATACCGAAGACCATGGTCGTGGTGATCGGCGAGAAGCCCCATTCGCCCTGGTAGACGGCGTAGAGGGGGGTGGGAGCGCTGGAGGCGGCGAGGAAGGCCACCACGATCGACGCCTGGAGGTAGAAGGCGGCACCCGAGCCGAGCCGCCGGCTTCTGCGGACGAAGGGGTCGGTCATGGGGAACGTCGGCGGCAAGGACATCGGCTGGCTTCTTTCGCCTAGCGGGAGCCGGTCCGATCAGACCGGTCTGTCTAGTGGCCCTTACGGTAGACAGACCGGTCTGGTACTGTCAAGTCATGGCTACGAAAGCGATCGCAGACCGGCCCGCCGCCCCGGGGCGCCCCACCGCACGTGAGCGTCTGCTGGCCGCCGCCAACGAGCTCTTCTACGAGGAGGGCATCCATGTCGTCGGCATCGACCGGGTGATCGAACGCGCCGGCGTCGCCAAAGCGACCCTCTACAGCGCGTACGGGAACAAGGACGGGCTCATCAGCGCCTATCTGGCCGGCCGGCACGAGATCCGCCGCCGCCGGGTGACCGCTGCCGTCGACCGCCACGAAGCGCCGCGGGAGAAGCTGCTCGCCGTCTTCGACGCACTCGGCGAGGCGTTCGCCGAGCCGAACTACCGCGGCTGCGCCTTCCTCAACGCCAGCGCGGAGGTCGGCCCCGACAGCCCGGTCATGCAGGCCACCGACACGTACCGCGGCTGGGTCCGCTCACTGTTCACCGACCTCTCCCGGGCCGCCGGCGCGCCCGATCCGGAGCAGCTGGCGAGCCGGCTGGTGCTGCTCTACGACGGCGCGGGCGTCGCCGCCAGGATGGACCGCAACCCCGGTGCCGCCGACATGGCGAAGACGGTCGCCGCCACACTCATCGACGCGGCGACCGCGCAGCACTAAGGCCTCGCGTTCCGGGGCAGGTCAAGCCGTCACACACCAGCGACCGCGCAGCGAAGAGGGGCGGGCCTCCTGGGAGGTCCGCCCCTCGGTCACACACTGACGGGTGTCAGCCGATCTGCGCGCCGTACTCGGTGAGTGCGGCCGTCACCGGCTGGAAGAACGTCTCCCCGCCGTTGGTGCAGTCACCGCTGCCGCCGGAGGTGAGGCCGACCGCGGTGTCGCCGGAGAAGAGCGCGCCGCCGCTGTCGCCGGGCTCGGCGCAGACGTTGGTCTGGATCAGTCCGGTGACCGACCCTTCCTGGTAGTTGACGGTGGCGTCGAGTCCGGTGACCGTGCCGTCGTGCACCTGGGTGGTGCTGCCGCTGCGCTGCACCGTCTGGCCGACCGTCGGATCGCCGGCCTTGGTGATCGCCTGCGTGCTGCCGTTGTACAGGTCCACCGAGCTCGGGTGGGCCACGCTCGTGTCGGTGTACTTGACCAGCGCGAAGTCATGGCCGGGGAAGGTGGCGGCCTCGACGTTGCCGATCTCCTGGCCGCCGGACGAGCCGGACCAGCTCTTGAACGCCACACCGCAGTGACCCGCGGTCAGGAAGTACGGCTGCCCGTCCTTCACCACGTTGAAGCCGAGGGAGCAGCGCGCACCATCGGCGAAGATCGCGTCCCCGCCGGCGACGAACGGCTTGAAGCGGCCCGCCGAGCGGTGCAGTTGCGCGGTGCCGCCGAGCGCCTTGACGCTCTTGGTGAGGCTGTCGAGCTGCGCACCCTTCACGGTGCTGTCGGCGGTCACCACCACCTGGTTGGTGCGGGGGTCGATGGACCATGCGGTGCCCGGGATACGCGGCTGCGCCCGCAGGGTCTCTGCCGAGCGGTGCAGTTCGGCCATGGTGTGCTGGACGGTCCGGGCAACTGCTCCCGCGTCCTTCACCTTCTGGTCCGCGGTGGCGTCAAGAACGTTGACGACGAGCTGCTTGGTCTTCGCGTCGTAGTACGAACCCGCGGTGCGGTCACCCAGACGGGAGGTGAGGTCGCCCGCGAGCTGAGCCGCGGCGGCGGGGGCAAATGCCTGGGGGGACGGTGCGGTCGGCTGGGCGGCGTTGGCGTGGGGAAGGAGAACGCCCGCTGCGACGACGGCGGCGGCGCTCGCCCCGGCGATCGCGATACGACGCCTGGTTATCCGACGGTGCTTCAACTCAGTGCCTCCTGTGGGGGGTGGGCCCGCCGGGTCAACGGTGGGCCCGCAGGATGTGCGGTCACGAACGGGCGGAACAGCAAGGTCTGCCCGTCCGTGCCAGTTGGTGCGGCTGAGTATCCCGATACCGGCCAGTACCCTGCAAGGTCATGATCAAGCCCCGCCTGCACATCTGTGAACAGGGCGGAGATACCTCGCAACCCTCGCCATTGACGGCCCCGATCGGGGTTTCCGGACCACGGTGCGACGACCTGTGCGCCCGGGGTGAGGACTACACCTGTCCGAGAACCGACGCTCGAATTCCGTTTGTGGAGCCCGATTTCTCCCGGTACGTACAGGCGCGGAACGCGCCGTTCACGCCGCCCGTGCGCAGTCAGCCCCCTGGTCTTTGTTCTTCCTCATGGATCAGTTCAACGAGTTGTCCCGTAGAGGTTTTGTCAAAGCCGGAGTGGGCGGACTGGGGGTCGCCGCCCTGTCGCTCCCCGCGGGGAACGCCCTCGCTTCCCCGCTGCTGACTCCCACCACCGGGCCGTCCGCGGACGCCGCCGGGATCCGGACCCTCCGTTTCACGGCCGGCACCAACACCTCGGTGACCGCCTCCCCCGCCGGCGACCGGCTGATCGTCGAGGTCCAGGGGGGCGGTCGCGGCCGGACGCACGGCCGGGCCCCGGCTGTTCACGACCGGTGAACTGCTCGACGGCAGCAGGGTCGCGTACAGCATGAGCCGGGCGCACCGCACCGAGGCCGGGGTGAAGCGCTTCCCTGCTGCTCGGAGCACGCGTTCCATCTGTAGCGGGCCGGCGGTCACCAGTGGTTCATGCCGCTGGTGACCGCCCGCCGCTGCCCGCGTCCGTGCGGCTTGGACGCGGGCCGTGGCTTCGAGGGCAGGGCTCCGTTCAGAAGGCTTTGTTCAGTTCAGCAGGCGCCGAGGTCCTGCCAGACGCCCCACTGGCCGGTGGTGCCGGGCTCCTCTCCGGTGGTCCACCACTTGGCCCGCCAGTTGTGGCTCTTCCAGCTGACCTGGTTGCCGCCGACGTAGATGGCGTTCGGGTCCCAGGTCGTACCGGTGCAGCCGCCGCCCCCGCCGGTGACCGTCAGCGAGTAGGTGGTGCTGTGGGTGGCGGTGCCCGTGCCGGTGACGGTCACGGTGTAGGTGCCAGCGGTCACCGACGCTCCGACGGCCACGGTCATGGTCGCGGAGGAACCGGACTGCACGGAGGCCGGGGCGAACGAGACGTTCACACCGGTCGGAGCGCCGGACGCCGTCAGGTTGACGGTCTGGGCGCTGCCGCTGGTGGTGGCGGTGGAGACCGTCGCGGCGGTGGTGCCGCCCGGCTGGACGCTGCCGGAGACGGGGTTCACCGCGACCGAGAAGTCGTTGGCCGGGGTCGTGGTGCCGACCGCGGTCTTCCACAGCGTGTAGGCGACTCCGTCGGCACTGCGGTCGAGTGCCGTCGCGTTGATGTTGGCGGTGGTGTCACAGGACTGGTGGTAGCAGGAGTCGTACGACCGGTTGGCCGTGCCGCCCCACTTGGTGGCCTGGGCCGCGGTCTTGATGGCGTCGGCGCCCGTGGCGTAGGCCGAGGTGGGAATGCCCGCCTGCTGGAAGGAGTAGTCGTCGGAGCGTCCCTGGCCCTCGATGTTCTCCTCCGGACGGAGGTTCAGCGAGTCCCAGTACTCCTTCATCGGGGCCGCCGCGGACGAGGTGATGTTGTTGATGAAGTAGCCGGCGTTGGTGGAGCCGACCATGTCGAGGTTGTAGTACGCCTTGATGGCGCCGCGCTGGGCGGAGCCGAGCTGACTCACATAGAACTGCGAGCCCTGCATGCCCTGTTCCTCGCCGTTCCACCAGGCGAAGCGGGCGTGCTTGGCCATCGTCGGGTTCTGCTGGGCCAGGACGAGGGCGTTCTCCAGCAGGGAGGACGAGCCGGAGCCGTTGTCGTTGATGCCGGGACCGGCCGACACGCTGTCCAGGTGCGCGCCGAACATGATGACCTGGTCGGTGGGCCCGCCCGGCCAGTCCGCGATCAGGTTGTTCCCGCGGTTGGTGCAGCCGGTGCAGGACTGCTCGGTGACGCTGTACCCGGCCGCCTGCAGCTTGCCCTTGACGTAGGCCAGCGACGCCGTGTAGCCGCCGGTGCCGGCCTGCCGGGTGCCGCCGTTCTGCTGGGCGATCGTGTACAGCTGCGCCAGATGTGCCTGGACGTTCGCCACGCTGATGTCCGGCGCTGTGCCGCCGGGATCGGTCCCGCCAGGAGTGACGGTGAGGGTGTACTGAGCGGTGTGGCTCTGGGTTCCGCTGCCGGTCACGGTGATGACGTACGAGCCCACCGCGACCGCCGACCCGACGGTGACCTTCATCGTCGAGGAGGCGCCGGACTGCACCGAGGCCGGGGTGAACCCGACCGTCACACCGGTCGGGGCGCCGGCCGCCGTCAGGTTCACGGTCTGCGCGCTGCCCGAGGTGATGGTGGTGTTGACCGTGACGTTGGCCGAAGCACCCTGCTGCACCGACCCGGCGGTCGGGCTCAGCGACATCGAGTAGTCACTGTTGCCGCTGGGAGTACAGGTGGGTTCGCCGCTCTGCGCGGGGATGGTGATGGCGTCCCAGGCGGCCTTGGTCCTGGTGTACAGCACACAGCTGGGGTCGAGGTTCTTGGCCGCGGTCAGGGTCGTGGTGCGGTACCGCTTGTAGGTCATACCGCTGGTCTTGAGCAGCATCCCGCCGTAGAAGACCTTGCCGGCCTGCTGGATGCCGACGCCGGTGACGGTGGAGTTGTTGCAGGTCGGGCTGGTCGGCTTGCCGCCGCCGGGGTTCGAGCCCTCGGCCAGCAGATAGAACCAGTGGTTCAGCGGGCCGGCCGCCGCGTGCTCCTCGGTGCTGGGTATCGAGGAGCTGTAACAGTTCGGGTCGCCGAGCTGGGAGGGGTTGTACATGATGCGGATCGGACCGCTGCCGGTGAGGTTGATCTTCTCGCCGACGGTGTAGTCGGGGTTGTCGTACGGTGCCGGCTCATTGGTGTACGCCTCGGTGAGGGCGCCCATGATGTCGCCGGTCGCCTCGCCGAGACCCGACTCGTTGTTGGCTCCGCCGGGGGTGTACTGGTCGATGCCGTGGCCGAACTCATGGCCCACGACGTCGATCGCGCCGATCCACTGGTTGGCCGTGTTGTGGCCGATGGAGACGGACGAGCCGTCCCAGTAGGCGTTGACGTCGTTGAGGCCGACCTTCACCGGCCAGCTACCGCCGTTGCCGTTGTGACCGTTGCGGCCGAGCCAGTCCCGCAGCATGTCCCACTCGTGCTGCGCCGCCCACATGACGTCGACGCAGCCGGTCTCCTTCGAGGTGGCGCTGCCGGTGCCCCAGGAGTCGGTGGACTTGGTGAAGACGCCGCCGGTGGTGTAGTCGGCGCAGGTCAGGCCGGGGCGTCCCGGGTCGCGCAGTGAGTAACTGCCGCCCGAGTTGGTGGTCGCGATGGTCAGCGGGTTCGGGCCGTTCCACTGGCTGTTGCCGGTGCCGGCCTTGACATCGTCGTAGCTGTCGAGCACCGCTCCGGTCGTCGCGTTCACGTAGACGTGCAGATGACTGGGGGCCTTCGCGGTGCGGCCGGTGAGCACCGTCTCCCAGGCCAGCTGGTCGCTGCCGTCCTTGACGCGCACCACGAGGCGGTGCGAGTCGACCTTGTCCACCGTGGCCAGCGCGCGGCGTGCGGTGGTCTCGGCGGTGGTGGCCGGGACCGTCGGTGTGGTCGGGACGTTGATCCGTGTCGAGTCGGCGGACCGGGTGGCCTGCACCCGGCCCTGGCCGTCGGCCAGGACCACCGCGTCCCCGCCGACCACCGGCAGGCCACGGTAAGTGCGCTCGTAGGCGACCGAGTAGAGGCCGTTGACCCAGGGCGTCACCTGACGCCGTTCGTAGCTCTCGCCCGGCCCGTTCACCAGCGTGTCGAAGCCGCTGGCGGCGGCCCGGTCGGCCGCCGACACCGCCAGCGCCAGCGGCCCTGGGGAGACGGTCGGGGCGGGGGCCGCGGCGGCCGGCGGGCCGCTGATGGCGACCATCATCCCGGCGAGGACGGCCAGGGTTGTCCCGGCCGTCACTGCTCTGTGTTTCATCGGAGGCTCCTTGACTAGGGGCATGCCTCGACCACGAAGTCGCCACTCAGCGGCAGGACGATCGGCCCGGACCGGTGAGCGAGGGGCGAGACTTTCGCGTTTCGAGTGAGCGAGCGAAACGTTCACATCGCGCCATGACCCCGTCAATGGACTAGTCCAACTCCGGCAACATCCGGCAACTTCTGGCAACCCGCGAGCTCGATCGCACCGCTCATCGGACACCGAACGGATGACGGAAGAGGGGTCGCCGAAGGCAGACGCCCCCGTCAACACTCAGACGCGGTAGGGCAGTTGCTCCAGCAGACTCCGTGCCTCCCGGGCGCCGGGGTATCGCGTCGTCAGCCTCGTCCGCAGTCCGTCGAGCTCGCGGTTCACACTCGTCCGGTCCGCGGCGACCGCCTCCGGGAGCACCGACGCGGCGGCTGCCACGGCGGCGTCCAGCTGTCCGGAGCACACGAACGCGTCGGCCAGTCGCAGCGTGAGCAGCAGAACGGTCGGCCGGTGCGTGGCGGGCAGACAGCTGAGCGACGCCTCGGTGGCCTTGACGGCCTGCCGGGCGACCCACAGATCCCCGGTGATCGCGGCGGCATCGCGCAGCGTCCCGCCGATCGACGCCTCCACCTGTAAGCGGCCCGTGGCGCCGGCGAGCCAGGGCGCCTCGAGGAAGTCCCGCCCGTCGAGGCGGTCCAGCGCCCGGCGGGAGAGCACGACGCGCTTGCGGCACTCCGCGAGGTCGCCGCCCAGCGCCCGCGCCCGCGCCTGGTGCAGATGCGACATGGCCACCATCCAGACCCGGCGCGGGTCCACCGCCTCCAACTCCTGTGCGTAGGCCAGCGCGGACGCGCCGTCCCCGTCGAGCCGGACCAGGGTGCAGACGTCGCACAGCAAGGTAGCCCGGGCCACCACGTCATCGGCGACGTCCGCCCAGGTCAGGCCGCGCGCGAACCAAGCCATCCCGAGGATGCGCTGCCCTCGCTCCACCCGGAGCCAGCCCGCGATCTGCGCGCATTCGGCGGCGAGCCGCAACTGCGGCACCGGCAGCGTCCCGTGCCGGTTCAGCGTCTCGGCCCACCGCACCACGACGCGCAGCACCCGCTCGACCGAGCCGACGGTTTCGGTGGAGACGCTCTCCAGGCCGTCCTGGGTGTACCCGACGATCAGGGCGGTCAGAGCGTGCATGGCGTCGGCGTCCGTGCCGGGCCACATCGCCGTCCGGCCGTGGTCGCCGTCGGCGGCGGTCAGGAGCGTGAGCGCGTCGGCGAGCGGTGGCACCTCGCAGTCGCCACCACCGTGCAGCGGGCAGGACACCAGCCGGGTGGGCCAGTGGTGGACGGGCTGCGGCGGGGCCGGGTCGGCGGCTCCTTGGGGCGTGGTCGAGAACAGTGTCGCGGGCAGCATCGGCACGGCGTGGTGGACGTCCGGCCGGCCGGCGAGGATCGCGAGGAGTTCGCCCCGGCTTCCCAGTAACGAGTCGAGCCGCAGCGGCAACCCGGCGGGCGGCTCCCGCACGCCGCCCTCCAACTTGCTGATCAGCGTGTGGTGATACCCGACCCGCAGCGCCAGTTGACGCTGGGTCAGCCCGGCCGACCTGCGCAGCGTGCGCAGCCGTCGCCCGAACTCCGCCCACGACTGCCGCGCTGCGACCGTGTCGGCGCTCATGGACCCTCCCGGCCGGAAGTCGTCGTACCGCCACTGCCGTCCCCGACACCGGCGTACACCGATCGGCGCTGGATCCTACTAGAAGATTGCGTTCGTCGACGTCGCGAATTCCGGCCGCGGGCGGTCATGACGGGGGTCAGGAGAGGCCGGCGATGAGTTCCTCGCGGCCGGCGACGCCGGTCTTGCGGTAGATGGCCTTCATATGGTCGTTGACCGTGTGGTGGGACAGCTCCGGACGGCGGGCGATGTGCTTGACCGGCAGGCCTTCCAGCACCTGCTCGACCACCGCCTGTTCCCGGGAGGTGACCCCGTACCAGGCGGAGACCGCCGGGAGCAGCGGGGCGGCCAAGGCGGACCGGATCGTGACCGCCACGTCCCGGGCTGCCGATCCTGATGCTCGCGATCATCTTCGGGCTCTCCAGCGACTACGAAGTGTTCGTCGTGCCCCGTATCGCCTCGACATCGAGGGCGACCGTCTCCAGCACCAGCACCAGCACGGGCCGAGCGGCCCCGCCAGGACCCCTGACGAGCAGCCTGTCCGAGGCCGGGCGGTGCCGGGGTTCCGGGCCCGATCGGCCATGGTCGATGATGTCGGCCATGACCAGCCCACGAAGAAGAGCAGAGATGTTCATCGGCCCCGAGCACGACCTCCGGTTCCGCGCTCCCGCCACCGGTGACGAGCGACGCATGCTCGTCGATTTCCTCACGTCGCAGCGCACGACGCTGGAGCTGAAGTGCGCGGGCCTGGACGCCGAGTTGTCCCGTCGTTCCGTGGAACCGTCCACGCTCTCGCTGCTCGGCCTCGTCCGCCATCTCGCAGATGTGGAACGCCGTTGGTTCCGGGTGGTCCTGGCCGGGCAGGACGTGCCGCTCCGCTTCTCGTCGCAGGACAACCCCGACCAGGACTTCGACGGCGCGGTGCCGGATCCCGCGGTCGCCGCCGCGGCCTGGGAGGCCTGGCGCGCCGAGGTGACGTTCGCCGACGCCTTCGTCGCCGATGCGCCCGACCTCGACATCGAGGGCGACGACGCGTGGCGCGGGACGGTGTCCCTGCGCTGGGTCCTCGTCCACATGGTCGAGGAGTACGCCCGGCACAACGGCCACGCCGACCTGCTCCGTGAGCGGATCGACGGAGCGCGGGGGATCTGAAGGCGAGCCGCTCCGGCTCCCGTCCGCCCGCCCCCGGAGCCGGCGGGAGCCATGGTGGCGCGATACGGGGGCTTGTCAGTTCCCGTCGGGTGCGGCGGTCACCGCGGCGGTGGCCAGCGGGATGGGTTCCTCGGAGACCCAGGGCATGACCCAGGCGGCGTCCTCGTTGGTGATCCCGGTGTCACAGACGTCGCAGTAGCTTCCGTCGGCGGTGGGCAGGCCGCACGGCAGGTGCACGATCCGCACGGCGATCGTGGGCTCCGCGGGATTCGCGTAGGTGTGGCCCCAGGCGGCGAGTGCTTCCAGGACGGGGCGCAGGGCGACCCCCGCCTGTGTGATCCGGTAGTGCGAGCGGATCCGGTTGCCGTCCTCGTAGGGCTCCTTGGTGAGAACCCCGGCATCGACCAGCTTGCCCAGCCGGTTGGACAGGATGTTGTCCGCGATTCCCAGGCCGGTACGGAACTGCTCGAAGCGCGTCGCGCCGAGCGTGGCGTTCCGCATGATCAGCAGCGTCCAGCGGTCACCGAAGATGCCGGCGGCGCGTCCCAGCGGGCAGGGCCCGGAGGCGAGATCTGCGCTGTTCATGTCGGGTTCCCTCTTCACTTGCTCTACGACTTGCAGCTTGCAAGCCACAAGCCCCCATGTTAGCTTCCTTTATGCAAGCTTGCAATTTGCAAGCTTGGTCCGAGGCTCCATGAGAAGAGTTCCGTCATGAACATCTCCGAACAGACTGCCCTGGTCACCGGCGCCAATCGCGGCCTCGGCCGGCTTCTGGCCACCGAGCTCGTGGCCCGCGGCGCCACCGTCTACGCCGGAGCGCGCAACCCCGACACCATCGACGTGCCCGGCGTGATTCCGATCAGCCTCGACGTCACCGACCCCGAGTCCGTCGCGGCAGCCGCCAAGACGGCCGGCGCGGTGACCCTGCTCATCAACAACGCGGGGTCCTCCACCGGGGCCGACCTGCTCACCGGCGACCTCGGTGACCTGCAGCTGGAAATCGATACGCACTATTTCGGTTCCCTGTCGATGATCCGCGCCTTCGCACCGGGGATCACGGCCAACGGCGGCGGGACGATCCTGAACATCCTGTCCGTCCTGTCGTGGATCTCCCTGCCCACCGTCGGCGGGTACTCGGCCGCGAAGTCGGCCGCCTGGTCGATGACCAACACCCTCCGGGTCCAGCTCGCCGAGCAGAACATCCGGGTCGCCGGACTCCACGTCGGATTCATGGACACCGACATGGCCGCGCAGGTCACCGCTCCGAAGATGGACCCCGCCGCTGTCGCCGCCCTCGCGATCGACGGCATCGAAGCCGACGCGTACGAGATCCTCGCCGACGACCTCAGCCGACAGGTGCAAGCGGGCTTCGCCGGGGGTGTGGGCGCCCTCTACCCGGCCCTGACCTGATCCACCCGGCCCGCGACACGAAGCGCGAACGGACGGCAAGCGGGTGCCCCCGCCCGGCGCGCACGATGCCCGGGCGCGCGAACAACGCCGGACTCACGTACCTGCTGGGCGGGGGCGGTTCGGGTCGTCCCGCGGCATTCCGTCCCCGGGCAGGGAGTGCGGGCAACCCCTGAGCAGCTGGCGAGGCGTCAGCCCGCTGCCCGGAAGTTCTGGTTCACGCGATCAGTTGTGCATCGCGGAGAAGCGCCAGGCCTGACCGTTGAATCCACCGCAGGTGGACTGGTCGAGAGGCTGACCGCTGTTGGTCATACCCCAGGCCGCCGTCAGGCACAGGCCGCTGGAGCGGTTCCTGAGCCGGTAGCTGTCGTTGCCGAGCGACTCGGCCACCCACACCTGCGCGTCGTTGTTGGAACAGTACGACTGGACGACCAGGGCATGGTTGGCCGGGCCCTGCGGGGTGACGCACTGACCGGTCGAACGGACCCGGAGGAAGTAGGCGCTGGTGCCCGCCCAGCCCGACGAGAACTGCTTGTTGTACTTGTTGTCGCACGGAAACTGGATCAGGCCGGCGCCGGGCTGCGTGGAGTTGTTGCCCACCGCGGCGCACATGCCGGAGTTCAGATTGGTCAGCTTGTTGAAGAAGCCGTTGTCGGGGCTGTCCGCCTGGGCGGAGTTGGCAGCGCCGAGCGACAGGAGCGCCGCGGAGGAGAGTGCGGCTAAGACCTTGGTCACGTGTCTCACGAAAGACCCCAGTTCCTGATACCGGATGGATGACAGGGCATGCCCGTGCACCGGTGAGCGAACACCCGGCGCCGAATATGCGATCACCCACGGTGCCCGACCGTGCGCCGTCCGTCCAGGGGCGATTCGGCCCACTCAAGCGCCGTTCCACGACGGCGTTCCGGCGCGCGGTTCCGCCCGCGCCGCGAGCGGGCCGCTACTCCGGCCCCATCACCGGGTGCGGACTGTAGTCCGCCTCCAGACGCGCCATGTGCGTCGGTGAAAGGGTGACGTCCAGTGCCGCAACGGCGTCCTGGAGGTGGGCGAGCTTGGTCGCACCGACGATCGGGGCGCTCACACCCTCCTTGTTCAGCAGCCAGGCGAGGGCAACCCGGGCCGGTGGCACACCGAGCTCGGAGGCGACGGCACGGAGCGTGTCGACGACGTCGAAGTCGGCTTCCGTGTAGAGCTGGTCGGCGAGCGGATCGGCGCCGCCGCGGGTGGTGGTGCGCTCGCCGCCGCGCCCCCGGCCACCCGCGAGGAGTCCGCGCGCGAGCGGGCTGTACGGCAGGACGCCGACGCCCTGGTCGAGGCAGAGCGGGATCATCTCCCGTTCCTCCTCGCGGTAGACGAGGTTGTAGTGGTTCTGCATGGACACGAAGCGCGTGCCGCCCGCGAGCACGGCGGTGTGCTGCGCCTTGACGAACTGCCATGCGTACATGCTCGATGCGCCGATGTAGCGGACCTTCCCGGCCCGTACGACGGTGTCGAGCGCGTCCATCGTCTCCTCGATGGTCGTCTCCTGGTCCCAGCGATGGATCTGGTAGAGGTCGATGTGGTCGGTGCCGAGACGGCGCAGGGAGCCGTCCACCGAGGCGAGGATGTGTTTGCGCGACAGACCCCGGTCGCCCGGTTTCTCGCTCATCGGGTAGTACACCTTGGTGGCGAGGACGTAGTCGTCGCGGTCGTCGAAGAGCCGCGCGAGCAGCCGTCCGGTGACCTCTTCACTGGCGCCCCGGTCGTACATGTCGGCGGTGTCGAACAACGTCACGCCCTGCTCCACCGCATGCCGCACGATCGGCTCCGCCTCCTCCTCGGAGAGGTGCCAGGCGCGCCGGCTGGTGTCGCCGTAACTCATCATGCCGAGACCCAGCCGGGACACGACGAGTCCTGAAGCACCCAGGCGGGTGTATTGCATCGCATTTCTCCTTCAGAACCGCTGGGATAACGCACCGGTTCGGATCGGCTCGGGTTCCCGGACCGATTCAACGCCGAACGGGCCCGGATTCCCATCCGAATAAACGGTTCCGCCGGTCCGCCCCATCAGGCACCATCAACCGATGGGCATGTCGGACACACTCCCCGACCGGGATCGGAAGCCAGGACGGTGAATCCCACGATCAGAACCGCGGCCATCGGCACGGAGCGTCTGGAACTGCTGCCCCTCCTCGTGGATCACGCCGGGGAGATGGCCGCCACGCTGGCCGACCCGGCCCTGCACACTTTCATCGGTGGCGCCCCGGACACTCCGCAGGACCTGCGGGCCCGCTACGAACGCATGGTCGCCGGCGCACCCGACCCTGCGGTCTCGTGGTGCAACTGGGTGATCCGGCTGCGCGAGGAGACCTCCCTGGCGGGCACGGTCCAGGCGACGATCGGCCCTTCCGGAGACGGCCTGACCGCCGAGATCGCCTGGGTCGTCGGCACCCCGTGGCAAGGGCGCGGCATCGCCACGGAGGCGGCGCTGGGCCTGGTCGGCTGGCTGGAGCGCCAACCCGTGGACACCCTCGTCGCCCATGTCCATCCGGACCACCGGGCGTCGGCCGCCGTCGCCGCCGCCTGCGGACTGGCGCCCACCGGCCAATGGCACGACGGCGAGATCAGGTGGCAGCGAAACCTGCGGTGAGGCCTTCGGGCCACGGCTGTGCCGGCCTCACGCAGCAGTGTTGGCACCCCTTCGACTGCGCCCCGCATCGCGGGCGTCCGCCCGCTGTGCTCCGTGCGTGCTTCTGTCCATCGGTCCGCCGAGCGGTGATGCGGACCGGAGGTGGGCAGGTCTAGATGCTTCCGGGCCTTCGCACGGCATCAGCGAGTGCCGTGCGCGGTCCGAACCGTCGAACCGTCGAAGGACGCCGCCATGACTCGCGCCATACTCACCTGCCGCACGACGCCGCACACCCACCCCGCAGACGCCTGGGCGGTGCGGCGATGAGGAGGTGGTTACGACGGCCACGACCCGTCGAGAGGGTCGTGTCCGACAGCGAACAGCTGCTGTTCGGCGGGGCACTGCACTACGACTACGGATGGGCCCGGCACGATTTCACGATGCTGGAGCAGTCGGCGCTGTCCATGGCCCGCTCGGCACCGCGGCTGGTGGGCAGCACCGTCCGGCTGGCCTGGCGGGCCGACCGGACCGCCATGCTGACGATGGTCCTCGCCGAGATCTACCAGGGTGCGGCTCATGCCGTCGGTCTGCTCGTCACCAACGAGGTGCTGCAGTCGCTGTTCGGGAGCGGGGACACGGTCGCGCGGGTGCGCGCGGCGGTGCCGGCGCTGATCGTGGGCATGGTCATCGCCGTGACCAGCGCGGTGGCGGCGTCGCTGTCGACGGCCGGCACCGGCCGGCTGGAGCCGAAGGTCGAGCGGCTGGCCACCCAGGAGTATCTGCGGCACGCCGAGCGGGTGGAACTGGAAGCCGTCGAGGACGGGGCGTTCCGCAAGCTGCTGGACTCCGCGCAGTTCGGCGCCCAGTCCTCCCGCCAGATGATCAGCGCCATGGTGGCGACGCTGAACGGCACGTTCTCCCTGGTCGCCGCGGCCGGGGTGCTCACCGTGCTGCACCCGGTGCTCCTGTTCCTGCTGATGCTGATCGCGGCGCCGCGCGGGTGGGGCGCGCTGCATGTGGCCCAGCGCCGCTACGCCTCCACCATGGCCTGGATCGAGCACGAGCGTGCCGCCCGGGTCATCGGAGAGTCGATCACCGGCCGCAGCGCCGCCCAGGAGACCCGCGTGCACGGCGTCGGGAGCTTCCTGCTGCGGCACTTCGGCCAGATGGCCAGAACCGCGGAGGCGGAGCAGACGCGGCTGGCCAAGGAGAAGGCCGCCACCGAGCTCCTGGCCGCCTCCCTGTCGGGCGCCGCGTCGTTGCTGGCGTACGTCACGCTGGCGTGGCTGCTGCTGTCGGGCCGGATGAGCATGGCGGTCGCCGGTACCGCGGTCATGGCGGTACGGACCGGATCGGCCAATCTCGGTCAACCGGCTCCATGAGGAGTCCCTGTACGCCGGTGACCTGGAGCGGTACATCGTGGAGGCGACCGCCCGCGCCATTCCCGTCGGCGGCGTTCCGGTACCCGGGCACCCGGCCGAGATCCGCTTCGAGCACGTCACCTACCACTATCCGGATCGTGAGCGGCCCGCCCTGGACGACATCTCGCTCACCCTTTCCGCCGGCACCGTGGTGGCGCTGGTGGGAACGAACGGATCCGGCAAGAGCACGCTGGTGAAGCTGCTCGCCGGCCTCCACAAGGCCCAGGCCGGCCGGATCCTGTGGGACAAGGTCGATCTGGCGGAGGCCGACCGGGACCAGGTCTTCTCGCACATCGCGCTGCTCGACCAGTCCTTCGCGAGGTGGCCCTTCACCGCGGAGACCAATCTGGCGATCGGCAAGCCCGCTCGGGTCCCTGAGCCTGAGCAGCTGGCCGCGGCGGCCGCGTTCTCCGGCGCGGACGCGGTCATCAACGCCCTCCCCCACGGCATGAAGACCCTCCTGGCCCTGCAGTTCCGCGGCGGATCGGAACTGTCCGGCGGCCAGTGGCAGACCATCGGGCTCAGCCGTACCCGGTATCGCGACGCGTCTCTGATCATCGTCGACGAGCCGACCTCGGCGCTGGATCCTGAGGCGGAGATCGCCTGCTTCGAGAAGATCCGCCGGCTCCGCTCGCCGACCACCACGGTCGTCCTGGTGACGCACCGCATGGCAGCCGTCCAGCACGCCGACCTGATCTACGTCCTCCACGAGGGCCTCCTGGTGGAACAGGGCACCCACCAGGAACTCCTGGCCGACAAGGCCGGTCGTTACCACCGCATGTTCCAGTCCCAGGCGGACCAGTACATCTCCGGCACCGACGGAACCGTCCCCGGCCAGCAGAACCACCCGGCCACGGCCGACCAGCAGGGCCCGGTCGATCGCTGAGTCGGGTGCCGTGGACCGATGGCCTGGAGGGGCGTGGCGGATCGCCGTGGGAAGATCCAGGTAGGTCGGCAGTGAGCCGGTCCAGTGAAGGGGCGCCCTCGCATGGCAGCAGGATTTTCGGACTGGAAAGTCAAGAAGCAGTATTCGGCGAATGACCGGGTGTCGTATTTGGGAAAGGAATACCGCTGCCTGGCCACACACACCTCGAATTCGGCGTGGAATCCCAAAGCGGCCGTCACGAAATGGCAGGAATACAAGCCGTAGCCTCCGCATTGCCGTCCCCGACGGGGAGCAGCGACGGGCTGCGGTCGCGTGCCGCCTGCGGCGGTCGTAGCGTCGAAGTATCGCTCACCGTTGGGAGTACGCCATGTCCGAGCGCGCGGGCTTCGAGCTCACCTTCACCAACCCTCTTCCGGTGGACGGCGCACCCGCCCAGCAGGTCGTCGAGGTCTTCGCGACGACCGCGATCGGGTCGGGCGGATATCCGATCTATGTCGACGCAAGCAAGATCATCCGCGCCGAGATCAGCGATGCGGGCCAGGTCCGCATGATCGCGAGCGGTGGCGGACAGCGCCCGCAGTCCCCCTCCGCGGTCCATCGTCTGCCGCCGGCCGACGACCGATAAGGTCAGGCCGCCGGACGAGGCGACCTGGGCGATCCGGAACGCGGCGGCGGTCGCCGACCTGGTGACCGGCCGACAACGCTGTTCACCCTGCCGAGTCCCCATCTGCACCCGCGACCGCGTCCATGGCCTCGGACAGCCTTTCCAGGACGCGAAGCGTCGCCGCGAAATCCTCCGGGCCGAGTTCGTCGGCCAGTCGCGCGGCCACGTCCGCGTGAGCCGGGCCGATCCGCTGCACCGCGGCTCGTCCCTGCTCGGTCGGGCGCAGCAGTTTCGCCGTGCGGTGGGCCGGATTCGGCACGTACTCGGCGAGGCCCTTGCCGGCCAGCAGGTCGGCGATGCGCTGAACACCCTGCCGGGTCACGCCCATCGCCCTGGCGATACCGGAGACCGGCAGCGGCTCGCGCAGCACGGCGCCCAGCACCTGCCACCATGCCGCGGTCAGGCCCACCGGCCGGGCCATCCGTTCGGAGACCTCGAGGAACTGGCCGTTGAGCCGGAAGACGGCCAGCGCCGTCCCGGACAGCAGCTCGCCGTCCTTCACGATCCGGCCGCCATCAGCACGGGGAACGCGCTCGGGTCGGAGTGCGCGAACAGCCGGTACCAGGCGTCCAGGACGTGCGGCTCGTAGAGGTCGAGCCTGGCGAAGATCTCGCGGGCGAACGCGACCGGTTCGGTCGGCCCGGCCGTGATCAGGTCGCCGGTCGTCACCGCCGGCGCGTCCCGGTAGCGGTCGCCGCCCTTGTAGCCGGTCGCGGCGAGGTACTCGGCCGCGGCGCTGGTGTGTTCACGGTCGTCGAGCAGCCCTTCACGGGCCAGACCGGCGGTCGCACCGCAGATCGCGGCGACGGGGACACCGGCCGCGAGGAAATCACGCGCCGCGCGCCCGAAGGCGGCGAGATCGTCCGACAGGTCCCACAGGCCGGCGCCCGGCAGGATGAGCAGCGCGGCCTCCTGCGGCGAGATCCCGGCCAGCGCGACGTCGGGGACGATCCGCACACCTCCCGCTGTGGTCACCGGCTCCGTGCTCGTACCCACCGTCCGCACCTGGTACCGGCCGGGCCGGCGCTGCCACTGCGTGCTGTTGATGTGCGCGATCGCATGCCCGACCTCCCAGTCGGACCATGTGTCGTACACCGCCACGTACACCGTCTTCGTCTCGTGCTCTCTCGTCTCCATACGCAACATGTTGTCATATCGACAGCATGTTGTCGAGTGCTGGCCCCCGCTGGCCCCGCTGTCGTGTCCGCTGCCTGTCGTGACACGGCGCACCCCTGCCGCCCACTTCGGTCCACGTCAGAACGCGTGCGGTTCCCGGAGTGAACCGCCGTGGCCCGCCAGGGAGATGGCGCGGCCGTCGAGAAGCTGGAGCCCCAGCGGCGTCACCGAGTGCAGTTGGTGCTTTCCTTCGCGTCTGCTGACGATCAGCCCCGCGTCACGCAGCACGGCGAGTTGCTGGCTGGCGGTGGGCACCGACACCCTGATCGCCGCCGAGAGATGCGTGGTGGACCGGCAGTTGCCGACGGCGACCGATGCCAGGAGCGCGGCCCGGGTCCGTCCCAGCAGGCCCGCCAGGTTCTCCGCGGACACGTCCTGCGCCGGGCCGGCGGACCGGTCCACCGGATAGACGAGAGTCGGCGGCAACCCCGGGTCCGCCAGAGTGACGGGTTCGCGCCGGCAGAAGAAGGACGGCACGAGCC
This sequence comes from Streptomyces sp. H39-C1, assembly GCF_027158125.1. Taxonomy (NCBI): domain Bacteria; kingdom Bacillati; phylum Actinomycetota; class Actinomycetes; order Kitasatosporales; family Streptomycetaceae; genus Streptomyces; species Streptomyces sp. H39-C1. The sequence goes on along the minus strand of NZ_JAPVLS010000002.1, from coordinate 86,157 downwards.
GCAGGCCACGGCCCTGCAGATGGAGGTCCTTGTCGACGGGGTAGCGGACCCGCAGGACCGGCGACTCCCATTGCGCCATCGGACGCAGACTGTCGAGCAGTCCTTCCGTACCGCCCGTCATCAACGCCCTGGCCCGCAGCGCGATGTCCGCGCTCACCGTCGAGGAGAGCCGCTCCCAGACGGGGGCGATGAGCGTCTTCTCATAGGTGACCAGAGCCCATTTCAGAGCGGCCAGCGCGCCGGCACCGGCATGCGCGAGATCCGCCAGGAAGGGAGATGTCGCCGGTGTGGCCGCACCGAGCATCTGCAGTTCCGCGGTGATGCGGCGTTGCGGTGTCGAGAGCACCCGGTCGACCGAGGTGGCCAGATCGGGCGACGAGATCGCGGGAGTCAGGAAGTCGGGGAAGTACGGGCCCAGCGGGACCAGCGTCCGCAGCATGGAGGCGGCCCGGTGCGCCGCCCCGTGCCGCTGCATCTCACCGGCCGACGAGCGGCGCCAGGCGCCGAACGTTCCGGCACCGCCGCGGTCCTGCAGGCGGCAGATACTGCAGACGATCTCCCAGAGCGGATCAGGATGCTGGACCAGCGTTATCCGCTGGAGGTCCTCCGTCGTGAAATGAATGCGCAGCATAGGGTCCCCCCGGAATCCCGTACGGGGCCGCCGCCCCAGGGGCGCAGCAAGCCCGTTGCCGACGTTGCTCACGGCCCCACCGGCGTCCGCTGTCAGCGCCCGCCTTGGCGCCCGCCGGACCCGCACTCGGACTGCGGCGACGCGGATCAGGCCGAGGTGAACAGTACGTCCCGCAGGGCCGCGTCAGGCCGCACAGGCGGCGAAACGGCTCAATCCTTCCCCTGGCCGGCATCGATCGGCGGCGATCCGGCCGGTCAGAGCAACCGCAGCACTTCGGGTGTCCTGCCACCCTCCGTCATGATGTCCACCAGCCAGTCGAAGACCGTCCTGCCCTGTTCCGCCTCGGCGCGCTCCAGGTCCCGTTGGACCAGCTCCCGGTTGGTGGGGTGGCAGCGCCCCAGCCGGATGCGGAGCTGCCGCACGGTCTCCGGGTAGCCGAGGGCCTGCCGGGAGAGCTGGTGGTCGCGCCACTCGATGACGAAGTCGTCGTCATCGGGTGTTCCGAACCCACCGCGCAGGCAGTCGTTGAACGCGTCGAGGTTGCGGCCGAAGTACCCGCCGGGGCCGTTCACCGCCTCGCCGATCAGCTGCCAGAAGCGCTCCAGGTCCGTGACCTCGCCGCCGTCGATCACATAGCTCACCGTCATGGGCCGAGCATACGAAACCTCTCGTGCGGCCGGCTCCCGCGGGGGAACTCCGGTCGGATAATCAGCCGCAATGCCGGCGGGATTTTTCGACACCGAATCCAAAACCTTTTCCAGAATTCCTTTCATGGGACCCGCGTGGAATACTCCACGCCAGCCGTGGATCACTGATGGGTCGTCACCCCGACCGGCCCCTGCCGAATTGCGGGCGCGAGCGCCGCCACTCCTGTGCGGCCCTGCGACGCCGCCGCTGCCATCGCCACCGTCGCGCTCCGAAAGGCCGATCGATGACTCCGCTCAGCCGCCGTACCTTCCTGTCGGCCACCGCCGCCGGCGCGGCCACCATGGTCGGTCTCGCCCAGGACGCGGCCGCGGCCCCCACCGGCACCGTGGCCGACGTGAAGCACGTGGTCATCCTGATGCAGGAGAACCGCTCCTTCGACCACTACTTCGGAACCCTGAACGGCGTCCGCGGCTTCGATGACAAGCAGGCCCTGCAGTTCCCCGGCGGCGGCGACGTCTTCCGCCAGCCCGACCCGGCCCGCACCGACGGCGGCGTCATGCTCCCGTACCGGATGGACACGTCGAAGTACAACGCGCAGAACGCCGCCGGCCTCCCGCACGACTTCTCCACCGGGCACCAGGCCGTCAACAACGGCGCGATGAACGCCTGGATCGCCGCCAAGGGCGAGCGCACCATGGGCTACTTCACCCGCGCGGACATCCCGTACCAGTACGCGCTGGCCGACGCGTTCACCCTCTGCGACGCGTACTTCTGTTCGCTGGCCGGCCCCACGATCCCGAACCGGCTCTATCTGTGGAGCGGCACCTCAGGACCGGGCCGGGACGGCACCACCGGTCCCTGGACCGACAACACGGCGAGCGCCGACAATCCCGTCACCGACTGGACGACCTATGCGGAACGGCTGGAGGCCGCCAAGGTCAGCTGGCGCGTCTACCACAATCCGACCGAGGACGATCTGACCGGGGACTACGGCGACAACGCCCTCGCGTACTTCAAGCAGTTCCACACCTACGCCAAGAACGATCCGCGGTACATCAACGCGATGACGAAGTTCGATCTCACCGTCTTCGACCAGCACTGCAAGGACGGCTCGCTGCCCACCGTCTCCTGGCTGGTCGCGCCGTACGTGTACTGCGAACACCCCACCGCGAGTCCGGACTACGGCGCCTGGTGGGTCAACTCCGCCCTGCAGTCGCTGATGTCGAATCCGCAGCTGTGGAAGGAGACCGTGTTCCTGGTGATGTACGACGAGAACGACGGCTACTTCGACCACATGATCCCGCCTACCCCCGAGCCCGGCACCCCTGAGGAGTTCGCCCAGGGCCGGCCGGTCGGGCTGGGCAGCCGGGTGCCGCTGTGGGTGGTCTCCCCCTGGTCGCGTGGCGGGTACGTCAATTCCCAGGTCTCCGACCACACCTCCGTACTGCGCTTCCTGGAGAAGGTGACGGGTGTCCAGGAGCCGAACATCAGCGCCTGGCGCCGGACCGTGTGCGGCGACCTCACCAGTTGCTTCGACTTCACCACACCGGACTACAGCATCCCCGAACTGCCCGACACCGTCGCGCTGATGGCCAAGGCCGACGCCGGAACGCAACTCCCCGCCGTCGCCCTGCCCGCCCCCGGCACCCAGTACGTACCCGCGCAGGAGACCGCGGCGCGGCCGCATCGCCGACTGCCCTACGCCCCGGGCGCCGAAGTCGCGGTCGACCGCGCGACCGGTGTACTGACCTGCACCATGACCAACGCCGGTGCGGCCGGCTTCCACTACACCGTCTACCCGAACATCACGTACACCTTCGCCGGCACCCCGTTCACGGTCGCCCCGGGCGCCTCGAAGACCTACACGTGGGTCACGTCGGAGGCCGACGCACGCTACGACTTCACCGTGCACGGCCCCGACGGCTTCGTCCGCCGCTTCGCCGGAACGGTCGTCCCCGCCGGCCGGAACGACGCCGCGGTGCCGTCGGTGACGGCGTCCCTCGGCACATCCCTCAGCCTGAACCTCGTCAACGACGGACTGACCGGAGTCTCCTTCGCCATCACCCCGAACGACTACGCCGGCACCGCGCAGACCGTTACGGTGGCCCCCAACTCCCGCACCACCCTCACCTGGCCGCTGGACGGCGGCCGCTACGACGTCACTGTCACGGCCGGCACCGGCACCGGGCTCGTCCAGCGGTACGCCGGAACCGTGCACTGACGCGACGCAGCCGCCGGACCCGCGGCTCCGGGCTGATCGGAAAGTCACCTGAGGGTGCCGGGGAATGCCTCCGTCACGGGCTTCGGCGGAGGCGTGGGCGACCGGGTGCGCGGGGTCGGGGGTGAGGGGCGCCAGGCCCCCGGCGCGGGCCCGCAGAGCATCCCCTGGCGCCTCCGCAAAACCCCATCTGACCTGGCCTTTCACCGTCTTCTGGCATAGGATTGCCCTTCGCGAAAGGGGGTCCGGATGGACCGGAACATACGCACGGTCGACGACGTTCTGCAGCTCCTGGACGGCCTGTTCGCGCCCGGGGCCGATCGCTGGACGGCCGGCGCGGCCGACTGGTGGGACGGCTTCTACGCGGACCGCTCCAGGCCGGTGCCGTTCTTCGTCGCGAGGCCGGACGAGAGCCTGGCCTCCTACCTCGACCGGGGCCTGATCGCTCCGGGCCGCGCCCTCGATCTGGGCTGCGGCCCTGGCCGTAACGCCCTCCACCTCGCCTCGCTGGGCTTCGAGGTGGACGCCGTCGACATCTCCCCCGCCGCCATCACGTGGGCCGAGGACCGCGCCCGCGAGGCAGGGGCCGACATCCGGTTCCACTGCGCCGACGCCTTCGCCCTCACGGATGCCGAACTGAACGGCCCGTACGACCTCATCCACGACTCGGGCTGTTTCCACCACCTGCCGCCCCACCGCCGCATCAGCTACCTCGCCCTCCTCGACCGTGCCCTCGCCCCCGGCGGACATCTCGCCCTGACGTGCTTCGCGGCCGGCGAGGCCGGCATGGGCTCCGAACTCCCCGACACGGACTTCTACCGCGAATCCGGCCTCCAGGGCGGACTCGCCTACACCCCGGAGTCCCTGCGCTGGATCTTCTCCGACCTGACGGAGATCGAACTGCGCCGCATGCACGACGAACCGCCGGAGTCCGCGTACTTCGGCGAGCCCTTCCTGTGGACGGCCCTGTTCCGCCGCGACACCGGGGCCCGGTAGTCCGGCCGGCAGCCCGGACCGGATTGCCCTGTCCGAACATCGCCCTCGGCCTGAGGGCGGGCGGGCCCTAGGCTCAGGCGCATGCCGATACCGAACTGCTACGCGTGCGCCAAGGAGTCCGGGTTCGACGACCTGCCGCCGCGCGAGCGCATCGTCGCCGACGAGCACTGGCGCGTGGTCCACGCACTCGACACCGCGCTGCCCGGCTGGCTGGTGCTCCTGCCCCGCCGCCACGTCACCGCGGTGCACGAGCTCACCGACGCGGAGGCCGCCGCCCTCGGAAGCTGGCAGGTCAGGCTCTCCCGGGCCCTGCACCGGGTGACGGGGTGCGCGAAGACCTACGTCGTACAGTTCGCCGAGGCCGAGGGCTTCGCGCACGTCCACTTCCACATCGTGCCGCGGATGCCGGACCTGCCCCGGGAACTGCGTGGCCCCCACGTGTTCGGCCTGCTCCAACGCCCTGAGCGGGAGTGTGTGCCGGCCGACCAGGCCGACGGGATCGCCCACGCCCTCCGTCGTGAACTCACCTCGTGACCAGCCATCATGACCAGCACCCCGGGTCACCCGTCAGCGGAGGAGACAACCCCATGCGCATACCGCGATTCCCTGAGGCCGCAGCGACCGGCACGGTGACCATCCGGGTGCCCCCGACCGAGGCGTACCGCATCATCAGCGATCCACCTGTCATGATCCGCTTCGCCGAGGAGGCGCACCGCGCCCGTTGGCTGAACGGCGCGGGGACCCCGGCCGTCGGCGCACGCTTCCAGGGCTACAACCGGAACGGTCTCCGGCGCTGGGCGACCACGTGCCGCATCACGGACGCCGACCCCGCACGGCGCTTCGCCTACGAGGTGACGGCGCCGCTCAGGATCCCCATCTCCCGCTGGCAGTACGACATCGAACCCAGCGCCGAGGGCTGTACCGTCACCGAGACCAACTGGCTGCGGGTCCCGCTGTGGTTCATCCCCTTCGCCATCGTGATCACCGGCGTGTTCGACCGTATCGGCGCCAACAACTCCAACATCACCACCACGCTGCAGCGCCTCAAGGCACACCTGGAGTCAGCCCCGGTCTCCTGAGGGATCCGGGCCTTCATCCGGGACGGTCGGCCTGGAGCGGTTCGCCGGGGTTCATGAGGTGGCGGTCGTCCGGAGCGTGGCCACCAGCCCCGGGCCGAACTCCGCGAGCAGCAGCCCGGACGCGGCCATCAGCAGGACGCCGGACCCGGCGAGTGTCCAGCGGAAGCCCCGCGTTCCGATCCGGTGCCGGGCGCGGGCGATGACGAGGGCCAGCGACGCCTTGCTACCCACCAGCAGGAGGTAGAACCCGAACAGGAACGACCCGGCCTCCAGGGACCCGTGCCGCCAGGCCGCGACGAGCAACGGCGCGCCCGTGGTGAGCCAGAACATCCACGGGTGCGGGCTGAGGAGGTTGGCCAGCGCCCCCTGCCACAGGGCCCGCTTCGCCTGGTCCCCGGCATCCGACCCGTCACGGCTGGGCAGTTGCGCGGTCCGGGCCTCGCGCAGCGTGGACAGCGCCAGGTACAGGAGGAAGAACCCTCCGACGACGCCGCCCATGGAGATCGCCGCGTCCGGCAACATGGCCAGTACCGTCACGGCCGACACGATCACCGGCAGGTCGGTGAGGAGCGGAACGGCGGCGACCCTCAACCCGATCCCCAGACCGCCCCGCAGCGTCCCGGTCAGCACCAGCACCAGCAGCGGTCCCGGGCTGATGCCGGCGCTGAAACCCAGAGCGATCCCCAAAGCGAGCTCTCGCACAGCGCTATGTCTCCTCGAGATCGTGCGGCGTCGTCGTGCGGCCGCCCCGTGCCCGGTCGCCCCCGTCGCCAAGGTAGCGGGTCGGCCGTGGCGCGCCGGACGGTCCCGCCGTCACTCCCACAGCCGGTCGGCGGCCGCGCGCACCGCTTCCCCCCTGAGCAGCGGCGCGAAGGCCAGCCAGACCAGCAGGCCGGTGCCGGCGCCGGCCAGCAGCCCCGCGACGGTGTCGCTGAGCCACTGCGCGTGCAGCCAGGTACGGCTCCACATCATCGCGGCGACATAGGAGCCGCCGATCAGCCACCACCAGCGCCGCGCGCGGGGCCGGAACGCTACCACCGCGACCGCGATCACCAGCGTCGTCGCGGTGAAGACCTCCCCGGAGGGGAACGAGCCGCTGTTCACCAGAACCCACGGCCGGGGCGGACGCGGCCGGTCGACCACCTGCTTCAGCGGCAGAATCACCAGGATGTTCGCGAGTACGGCGGATGTGAAGACGAAGATCGCGGACCTCCAACGCCCGTACACACACAGACAGCCGATCAGGCCGAGGGGGAAGACGAGGCCCAACGGCCCGCCCAGCCGGTCGAGATCGCGGGCCAGGTCGGAGGCCGTACCCGTACGCTCCCCGGTCATCCACACCAGCCAGCGGTCGTCGAGACCTTCGAAGAACGGGGGCCGGTCACCGCGGAGCATCAGTCCGATGCCCGCGGCCAGCGACAGCAGGGTGATGCCCGCAACCAGAGCGCCCCGGGGCGGGATGGCGGGGAGATGGTGCCGAAGCGGCGCCACCGGTGGTGGTGGCGGTGGATCGGACAGGTGAGTCGCGTTCTGCATGATCGGCCTTTCACGGTCGGCTCACCGGGCGGACGGGCCCGGGGCACGTGGCGAGGGGACGGACGGCTGTACGCAGTGCTGTGCTCAGGGGTCCGCGCAGGATGTGCGCAGGGGGTATCGCCGCCGCGCGGCCGGCTCGTGGCGGCCCCCGGTGCGGAGCGAAGGGATGCGGAGCGGGCGGGTTCGGGGCGGTGCGGGCCGAGGGTGTCCCCGCGCGTTCGCGTCTGGGGAGCACCCGGCTCCCGGGCGGTCTCGCGCCGCCGGTAGGCATTGCGCATTTTTGACCGTCGCAACGAAGACGATACACATCGAAGCGCTTCCCGCCGACCCCGAGGCGGTACGAGATCCGCCCCCATCCGACCGGGGAGCGTGGAATCCCAGGCCCGCCCGGGCCGAGAGTGCGGATTCTCGGGCCCACCCCAGCACAGCGGCTCACGTCTGCACAGTGCCGCGACCGGATTAGTTACACGTGAATATCTTCCGGCCCAACCGATCATCACGATCCGTATCGCGGTTCGGAAACAGATCTGGTGCGGGAAGCGGAAGGGTGCTACACAGTGCTTACCGCGTTGGATAACACGTGTAACCAATCATGGCGATGACGTGTCCGCACCGCCCGGGTCACCCCGCCACCACCGCTCGAACCCGGGCCCCTTTCCCTCCCCCGCTCCCGATCCACGCCACCGCTCCGTCCCTCAAGGAGTCGACATGTACGCCCTCAGCATCCGCCGCGCCCCGGCCGCGGCCCTCGGACTCCGGAGGACGCATTGACCGCGACCGAAGTGCTCCAGCCGCCCACCCGCCCGGCACCGGAGACGCCACGACACCGTGGACTCCTGACACTGCTGCTGGTGGCCAACGCATCCATGCTGGCTGTGTACATGGGTGTCGGCGCGGTTCTGCTGCCGACCCAGATCGAGTCGATCGATCCCGCCCACAAGGTCGCCATCCTGGGCGTGGTGGGCGGCATCAGCGCGGTCTTCGCCACCGCGTTCAACCCGATCGCCGGCGCGTTGTCGGACCGGACCGGCCGACGCAACCCCTGGATCCTGGGCGGCGCCTTCGCCTCGCTCGCGGGCCTCGCGTTCATCGGCAGTGTGCACACCGCGCTGCTGGTGGGCATCGGATGGTGCTTGGTGCAGGCGACGATGAACGTCTACCAGGCCGCGGTCACCGCCGTGGTGCCCGACCGCATTCCCGCCGCCCGCCGCGGAACGGCGTCCGCACTCGTCGGGCTGGCGCTGCCGATCGGCGGCACGGTCGGCGTGCTGATCGGCTCACAGACCGCACACCATCTGCGCACCGGCTACCTGGTGTTCGGGGTGCTCGTCGCCGGCGCCGCGGTCCTGCTGACGACGCTCTGCCGCGATGTGCCCCGGCGCGAGCCCGCACCGGCCGTACCGCGCCGCGAACAGCTGGCCGCGTTCCTGTCGGCGCTGTCCCATCACGACTTCCGCTGGGCCTTCATCGGCCGGGCCCTGATGGTGCTCGGATACTTCTCGGTCGCCGGATACCAGCTGTACATCCTGGACGATCACATCGCGCTGCCCGCCGGTCTGGAACCGGCCACGGCGATGGCGATCCTCACCCCGGTCTCGATGGTCGCGATGGCCGTCTCGACCGTGGTCGGCGGTCTGCTCTCCGACCGCTGGAACCGGCGCAAGGTGTTCGTCGCCGTCTCGGCCACCCTCGCGGGACTGGTCATGGCCGTCCCCGTGATCAGCCCCACCTGGACCGGGATGATCGTCTTCAGCGCGCTCAACGGTCTGGCCTTCGGCTGCTTCATGGCGGTGGACACCGCTCTCGTCACGCTCGTCCTGCCCAGGGCGGAGGACGCCGCCCGGGACATGGGCGTGCTCAACATCGCCAACGCCGGGCCGCAGATCATCGCCCCGTTCGTCGCGTCCGCGATCGTCACCACCCTCGGCGGCTATACCCCGCTGTTCCTGGTCGGCGGCGCCCTGTCGCTGCTGGGCGCGCTGGCGATCCTCCCGATCCGCAGCGTCCGCTGACCGGCTGACCCGGCTGCCACCGCTCACTCCGGCATCCACGGCATCACCCCTGTTCCCGGTATCCGCGTCGTCCGCCGGATCCGGAGACCTGATCCGACAAGAACTCCGGCGGGTCGCGGACCGTCCACCGGTCCGCCACCCGCCGGTCCCACCGCTGCCCCGACTCAAAGGAGCAACACCGTGAGACGTCAGCACGTGCTGTCCTCGGCCGCCCTGCTGTTGTGCTTGTCCGCCGCCTCTGTGACACTGCCCGCGGCCGCGGCCCAACCCGCCGCGCCCTCCGGCCCGCTGCGCATCCTGCTCACCAACGACGACGGCTACAACGCGCCCGGTATCCGGGCCGAGTACGACCGGCTGACCGCCGCCGGCCATCAGGTCACCATCGTCGCCCCGCTGCAGAACCAGAGCGGCGCCGGAACGAAGATGATGAGCGCGACCAGCGTCGTGGTGCAGCACCCCGAGGCCCAGGTGTGGGCCGTGGACGGCACCCCGGGCGACGCGGTGGCCTTCGGGCTCTCCCAGGTGTTCGCCGACCGGGCCCCCGACCTGGTGATCTCGGGCACCAACTTCGGGACCAACGTGGCGGGCTTCGCCACCCACTCCGGCACCGTCGGAGGCGCCATCGCCGCCCTGGAACGGGGCATCCCCGCCATCGCGGTGAGCACCGGCAGTTTCTCCGTGCCCGCCCCCGGGCCCACCCTCAACGCCATGCGCGTCACCGCCGACTTCACCGTCAAGCTCATCGACCGGCTCCAGGCCCGCGCGAAGTCCGGGCACCTGCTGCCCGACGGTGTCGGTCTGAACGTCAACCACCCCATCGTCGGCACGGACGGCACCGGCACCGCGCGCGGTGTCTCCCTCACCTTCCAGGACGCCCAGACGGTGCTCACCCCGCACTACGCCGACGCGGGCGACGGCACGTGGAAGGTCACGGTCTCCTTCGACCCGCTCACTCCCGCGAAGGGCTCCGACGTGGCGGCGGTCAACGCCGACAAGGTCTCCATCGCCCCCATGAACGCCGACTGGAACAGCGGCCCGGCCGACTTCGCGGCGGCCACCGCCCTGCTCGCCGGGCTGCGCCCGTGACCGACCACGCCGCAAGATCCGGGCCCCGCTCCCGACGGCCCCTCCGTCTCGTGGTTCTGTTCGCGCTGGCCGCCCTGTTCCTCCAAGCGCTGCCCGCCTCCGCCGCGCCGTCCGCCAAGGGGTCCGCGAGCCCGCCGGTGGTGGCGGTCTCCGACGGCATCCTGCGGGGGCAGGTCCATGACGGGGCGCAGGAGTTCCTCGGCATTCCCTATGCGGCGCCGCCCGTCGGCAACCTGCGGTTCCAGGCGCCGGAGCGGCCGGCCCGGTGGAACGGGGTACGGGACGCGACGACGCAGGCACCCGCGTGTCTGCAGTTCTCACCGTTCGGGCTGCGGGACCCGCAGGCCGTCAGCGAGAACTGCCTCTACCTCGACGTGTACCGCCCTCGGGACGCCCGTCCGGGAGCGAACCTGCCGGTGCTCTTCTGGATGCACGGGGGCGGCTACAGCCAGGGCACCGGGACCCAGTTCGGTGGCCGCACCATGGCCGACCTCACCCATACCGTGGTGGTCAGCATCAACTACCGGCTCGGCCAGCTCGGTTACCTGGCACTGCCGGAGCTCGCGCGGCAGAACGCGCTGCGCTCCGGGTCCTGGGGCCTCATGGACCAGCTCGCGGCCCTGCAGTGGACCAAGCAGAACATCGCGGCGTTCGGCGGTGCACCGGGCAACATCACGATCTCCGGGCAGTCCGCGGGCAGCGGTTCGGTCTGCTCGCTGCTCGCCGCACCGCGGGCGGCCGGGCTGTACTCCCGCGCCGTCCTGCAGAGCGGTCCGTGCACGCTGCTGGCCGCACCGGACCGTGCCCAGGCGGAGACCGCGGCCCGGACCTACGCCACCGCGGCCGGCTGCCCCGACCCGAAGGTGAGCGCCGGCTGTCTGCGGGCCGCCCCGGCGGACCGGCTGACGGCGGCCGCCGTCACGCTGCCGACGAGCGGGCCCGCGTTCGGTGATCTCCTGCTGCCCGCGCAGCCCTCCGAGGCGATCGCCGCCGGGGCCTGGAACAAGGTGCCGGTCCTGATCGGCAGCAACCGCTCCGAGAGCAGGCTCTTCGTCGCGCTGACCCAGCCGTATCTGACCGCGCAGCAGTACACGGACCAGATCACGGCGACGTACGGGCCGGCGGCGTCACAGGTGCTGGCACGCTATCCGCTGGCCGGATACGCCAGCCCGTACCTCGCGATGTCCGCGCTGCTCACCGACTCCACCTTCGCCTGCCACACCTACTGGACGGCCGACACCTTCGCCGGACAGGTGCCCACGTACGTCTACGAGTTCGACGACCCGGACTCACCGACGCTGTACGGGGCGCAGGTCCCGGGAGTCGACATGGCCAACGCGCACAGCGCGGAACTCGCCTACCTCTACGACTTCACCATGGGCGACCGCCCGCTGACCGGTGCCCAGGTCGGCCTCGCCGACCGCATGAAGCGCTACTGGGCCGCGTTCGCCCGCTCCGGCAACCCCGGCGTGGCCGGACAGACCCCGTGGCCGGCGGCCGGCCCCCGGCACACGGTCCTCACCCTCAACCCCGTGGCCGACCGTACGTCCACCGCTTTCGCGGCGGATCACCAGTGCGGGTTCTGGGCCGGGGCGACCGCGCAGGGCACGAGCCCGGCCCGGAGGTCGCTCCGCTGACCGGCTGAAGCGCCGACCGGACGCACCGCCGACCCGAACCCCGTGCGGGTCGGGTCGGCGGTGCGATGGTCGGCCACCCCGGCGGATCGCGTCAGGTGACGACGGCGACCACGCGTACCGGAAGGTCCGTGTCGTCCTGGATCGCACCCAGCAGGAAGACGCGCCGGCCGGCGCGCCACGCCCGGTGGGCGATGTAGTCCAGACCGCCGGTCGCGTCCTCGTCCGCGTCCCCGCTCTCGTCGACAGCGGTGAATCCGGTGGCGGCGAGCGGTGCCTCCGCCTCGTTCACCAGACCGGCCAGTGCCGCCTCGTACGCGGCGTCCAGATCGTCCGCGTCGGCGTCCGGGTCCCAGTCGTCGGCATCTCCGTCCTCGTCGCCGTCGACGTCCCGCAGCCACAGGCTGAACTCGACCCGTGCGTCAGGACCGTCCCCCTGGATCCCGGCCACCAACTCGCCGCGCTCCCAGTGCCGGGCGAAGGACTCCCCCGCGAACTGCCGATTCACGGCCCACCCGGCTGCCCCGAGCGCGTCGGCGGCGGTCTCGCCGGAGAGTTCGCCGGCGTCGCGAAGCCGGTCGAGGACTGCGAGAACCTCGTTCATCTGTTCATTCCCATCGCAGGAACATGGAAGATCTTCAGTCTCTGCCATCAGCGAAGTGCTCCGGGAACTTCCCGCTGAGAAGCTCCGGGAAGGGGGCGGCGCCCTGCGGGCTGGAGATGGCGTACCGCAGTCCGTTGCCGCCGAGCGCGTCGTTGAGGTCGAGCAGTTTCTCCGCCTGACTGGTGATCTTGCTCTCGTCGTCGTGCGTGTGCGCGGGGTTGTACTGCGAGGACGCCCACTGGTTCTCGTTGCCGGTCCACTTGCTCTCGACCATGAACCCGTTGGCGTCCGGTCCCCCGTCCACATGGATCTTGCGGTCGCCGAGCTTCCGGACCTGCTCGTAGTCGGTGTGCGTGACGAACCGCTGGTACTGGAACGACACCCGCTTGAGCATCTTGTCCCATGATGGCGCTCGATGGTCAGCGGAAGGAGCCCCGGCAGCCGGACATCGGTCGCGGACATCAGCATCTCGCCGGTCACGAGATCGATAGGGTCGCCGCCCTTGCACTTGCCGGCCATGGTTGGCCTTCTCCAGGGCGTTGTCGACGCTGCCGCGCAGGCCTTTGAGCCCGTCCAGCCCCCGTTCGCCCAGACCGCCCGCGCACCGAGCGCAGTGCCGAGGACACGTCGTCCGCGAAGTCACCGAGCTTGCGGGCCAGTTCCTTCACTTCGTACGGGTCCCCGGGCACCGGATCGCGGTCCAGGTCCAGCACATGCCAATCCGTCGGACGATTCGCCACCGTCCAACCCCCATTTGCGGACGGCTTCAGTCGGGCTGTTTCACCGTCGACCGAAAAGGGGGGTCGAACCGATTCGCCTTCCAGGGAGGGACGTTGGCAGCGGAGATCCGGGACCGGTCGAGCCGCCGGACGAGGGAGGGTCTAATCGGTTTGCCAGTGCCCCGGCGACCCACCATGATCGTGCACATGTACGACAGCAGGGACGACCTCATGAACGACCATCACCGGAAGGGCGGCCACCGCCCGTCCCGATGAGCGCCGCGGCACGGCCCCGTGAGGCGGCCGGCCCGCGCGCCCTGAGTCGTCACGCACCTTTTCCCGCCGTCAGGCAGCACCCCGGCGGGTCGAGGAAGCTCGCCGACCACTCAGGAGGAGAACGATGACCACCGAACTGGCCAAGGCCTGGGAGCTCTTCGACTCCGGCGACCCGCAGGGCGCGATGCGGACCCTCCGGTTCGCGGCGGACGCACTGCCGTCGGCCGAGATCGCACCACTCGTCGAGAAGCTGGCCCAGGGAGCCGGGTTCGCCGACCTCGCCGCGGCCTCGGCCGCTCTGACCGCCGACCCGGCCGGGGCCGGAGCGCTCTACGAGTTCGGCTATGCCTGCATCGGACGCGGTGTCTCCCACCTCGCCGTGCCGGCCCTCCGGGAGGCCCTGCGCCTCGCACTGGCTCCTCGCCGCGGCCTCCTCGGCCGGGCGCGCCGCACCCCCGCGCCACGGCAGGTCCTGCTGGAGCTGGCCGTCGCCCTGGAGGACGAGCAGCGGCACGCCGAGGCGGTCGGCCTCCTCCAGGAGCACGACGGGCTGACGGAGGACTGGCCGGACCGCTATCTGCTGGTGCACAACGCACTGATGGATGGTCAGGTCGACCTCGGCCGCCAGGTGTTCGGCGCGCTCGGGGACCCTGACGAGACCTGGCGGCCGGCCGCCGAACGTATCCGCCACCTCCTCGCCCGCGCCACCGTCGCCACCCCCGTCGACCGCCAGGACCTGCGCGGATGGCACTACACCCTCACCGGCGGCCTGCTCACCACCGTGTCGCCCGCCGGCTTCCACCAGGGGATGACCGGCCGCTGGGCCTATCTGCAGGACGACTTCGGAGCGTGCCGCCACGGGTTGGAGCGACTGCGCGCCGTGCTGGCGGCCATGGACCGGAAGCCCGCGTCCGTCGCACTGCTGCCGGACCGCGGCAGCCGTGCCCTCGGCCTGGCGGCGGCCCGGATCCTCGGCCTGCCCACCGCACCGTACCGGCCGGGTACCGCGGACACCCTGGTCGTGGCGTACGACCTGAACGAGTGCGACCAGGAGCTGGTCGCGCAGTTGCACGACCGCGCGCCGGGTGAGGTCCTGTACGAGCACGCGACCTGCTGGACGGATCCTCCCGCGGTCCCGGCCGATGTCTCCACCCTGCTGGTGCAGACCGTGATCGCCCCCTGGGCGTCCCGGATGCGGTTCACCGAGGACGGGGAGCGCGACGACATCCCGGCCGACGAGCGCTCGGCCGAGGAGCTGGCCGACGCGATCTGCGCCGCGGACCCGGAGCCCGACGCGGGCGACGACGATGCCCCGGCCGACCCCGACGAGCTGCTCGTGGCGTTCGCCGTACGGGTGAACGCCACCTGGCTCACGGGAGCCCGGGACCGTGTCCGCTCCTCCGGACCGGTTCCCAGCTCGCGTTTCGCCTGATCACGACCGGTCCTGGTGCCGGGGATCGGTCCCCGGATCCAGGACCGGTGGGTTGGTCCGGTCCGGGACCGGGTAGCTGAGTCGGGCGTCCGCTTCCCGGAGGGAGGAGGCCCACCGGCCCCGTACACCGGCCGCTCACCGCACCCAGCCGGCAAGGAGCCAGCGTGACCGCGAAGCCCCTCCTCCTCATCGATGTGGACGGCCCCCTCAACCCGTTCGCCGCGCGGCCCCACCAGCGACCGGACGGCTACACCACGCACCGGATGCGACCCGCCGGCTGGGACCTGCCCTGGCAGAAGCCGCTACGGGTGTGGCTCAATGCCGCCCACGGCCCGCTGCTGATGGCGCTGCCGTTCGACCTGGTGTGGGCGACGACGTGGGGCGCGCAGGCCAACCGCTGGATCGGTCCGCGCCTCGGCCTGCCGGAACTCCCCGCCATCGACTGGCCGGAGCTGCACGCCCGACGCGACGACGGCACCTACTTCAAGACCCACGACATCGTCAGGTACGCCGCCGGCCGGCCCTTCGCCTGGATCGACGACGAGATCCGGCCCCCGGACCGCGAGTACGTCACCGCCCACCACTCCGCGCCGTCCCTGCTCCTCCGCATCGAACCGAGCCTCGGACTGCTCGCGGCGGACTTCGACGCACTCGCCGACTGGGCGCGTGAACTATCCGGAGGAGCGCCGGGTAGCCCGGAGTGAACGTGCTGAACGCCCTCTGACCTCGACGTCGGAGGAACGGAGGATGACAGGACTGTCGCGGAATCTTGTCTTCACCATGAATATGTCGGCACCTGTCTCGGTCCGTGGATTGACGCGCCAGTGGTCTATACCTTTGCGGGTAGGGTGATCACTGGATCGTCCATCACGCGCCCGTGGGGGGACACTTGACCGTCGACCATCTGCCTCAACCACCGTCGGATCACGAGCTCTACTGGTACTTCGGACCACAGCGCCGGTGGGTACTGATCTGCACCTCACTCGCCTTCGTGTTCACTGCGGCGACCATGTTCACCTTCGCGCTGCGAACCCCGGCCCTGTGGGCCTTCCTTGCCGTGCTCGTGCTCAACCTGGTGGCGCTGGCGCTCTCGTCGGTCAACAGCCTGCGCCAGCGGCGGTTGACCAGGCACTCGCACGAAGTGCTGACCAAGGCCTGGCAGCCGGCCGAACTGCCGGACGTCGACCTCTATCTGCCGACCTGCGGTGAGCCGCTCGCCGTCCTGGAGAACGCCTACCAGGCTGTCGCGGCCGTCGACTGGGCCGGGGCGCTGACCGTCTGGGTGCTGGACGACGCGGACCGTTCCGAAGTGGCCGCTCTGGCGGCCGCACACGGCTACCGGTACGTCGTCCGGCCGGACCGGGGGCACCTCAAGAAGGCCGGCAACCTCAATCACGCGCTGACGGTGAGCACCGGGCAGTACATCGCCATCCTGGACGCGGACTTCGCTCCCAGGCCGGACTTCCTGCACCATCTGGTGCCGTACTTCGCCGACCCCGGCATCGGCATCGTCCAGAGCCCGCAGTGCTTCGACACCGACGAGTCGATGGACTGGATCCAGCGCGCCGCGGGCTCCGCCCAGGAGTGGTTCTTCCGGTGGATCCAGCCCTCGCGGGACGCCAGTGACGCGGCCATCTGCTGCGGCAGCAACGCCGTCTACCGGCGCACCGCGATCGACGCGGCCGGCGGCTTCGCCAAGCTCGACCACAGCGAGGACCTGTACACCGGACTCGCCCTCTACGAGCAGGGGTTCCGTACCCTCTACGTCCCGGTGCTGGTCGCCAAGGGCACCTCGCCGGACAACCTCTCGTCCTTCGTCAACCAGCAGTACCGCTGGGCGATGGGCAACCTGCACCTGATCAAGAACTCCGACCTCAAGCGCATGGGCGCGCCCTGGCGGATGCGTCTGTGCTTCTACGAGGGCATCGTCGGCTATCTGACCGCCGCGGTGAACACGTTCGCCGCGCCGCTGCCGCCGCTGGTGATGATGTTCTGGTACCCGGACCAGATCCGCCCCTGGCACGTCCTGCCGCTGCTCGCGCCGCTGTGGCTCTGGCATGTGCTGCTGCCCCGGATCAGCCACACCCGGTGGCGGGTCGAGGTCATCCGCGCCAACGTCCTGACGAGCGTCGCCGCCGCGGCCGCGTTCCTGCACACGCTGCGCGGCCACAGCGCCGCCTGGGTCCCGACCGGCGTCGGCCGGGTGAAGCCCAGCGGCATGGCCCGCAAAGTGGTGCTGGTCTCGCTCGCCTGGCTCTGCGGTTCCATCGGCGCGGCCGCGGCCGGACTCGCCCTGTCCGTCGCACGCAACGGCTGGTGGCCCAACTGGGGTCTCGGCCTGTACCTCCTGGTCCAGTGCCAGATCGGCCTCCCGCTGGTCCGTGATCTGATCGCCGAACTGCGGCCGGCGAAGACCGAATCCAAGGCCGTACGAGCCGCTCGGCCGGTCCGCCTCGGCATGCTGCCCCGGCGCTGGCCCGAAGCACTGGCCGCCACCTCACTTCTCCTGCTCACCGCGCTGCTCGCCTCCGGATGGGTCACTCCCATGCTTCCCTGGCTGAGCTGAAAGGCCATCACACCCATGCCTTCCACCACGCTTCCGGACCGACATCCGGAAACCGCCGACCGCGCCGGCCGTCCGACACCCGGGGCGGGCTCCGCTGGAAACCGATTCCGGAAAGCCGGAACGACCGGGTCCAGGCCACCCGCTCCCGGCTTCCGCCCCGACATCGAGGGCCTGCGCGCCGCGGCGGTCCTCGCGGTGCTCGCCTTCCACGCCGAACTGCCCGGGCTGACCGGCGGGTTCGTCGGTGTGGACATCTTCTTCGTCATCTCCGGCTATCTGATCACCGGGCTGCTGATCCGTGAGGCGGCCACGACCGGCCGCATCCGCCTCGGGGAGTTCTTCTCCCGCCGGGCCCGCAGACTGCTGCCCTCGGCGGCGGTGGTCCTCGGCGCGACCGCGCTGGCCGCCGCCTGGCTCACCGTCCCGCTGCGCCGTACCGACCTGGAGTACGACGTACTGGCCGCCGCACTGTCGACCGCCAACTGGCGCTTCGTCTCCCAGCAGACCGACTATCTGGCCGCGGGACGCGATCCGAGCCCGCTGCTCCACTTCTGGTCGCTCGCCGTGGAGGAGCAGTTCTATCTGTTCTGGGGTCCACTGCTCGCCCTGATCGTCTTCGCGGTGCTCAGGACGTCCCGCCGGGGTCGGGCCGTGCGGTCGGCCGTGTTCGCGGTCACCGCACTGCTGACGCTCGGCTCGTTCCTCCTGGCACTGCACTGGACGCACACCTCCGTCTCCCTGGCATACCTCGGAACGCCGTCCCGCGCTTGGCAGTTCGGGGTCGGGGCGCTGCTGGCACTGACCCCGTGGCACCGGTTGCGCGGACTGTCAGCGATACGTCCGGTGTGCGGGTGGGCCGGAGCCGCGGCCATCGTGTGGTGCGTGGTGCGCTACGACGGCGGGACGCCGTACCCCGGATACGCCGCGCTCGTGCCGACGCTCGCCACCGCCGCGGTCATCCTGGCGGGGACCGGCGACGCGGACGCGACGGACGGCGCGACCGCGTACGGCGTGGGCCGGATCCTGCGCGGCCGGATACCGCGGGCGATCGGCCGCCTCTCCTACACCCTCTACCTGTGGCACTGGCCGGTGCTCGTCCTCGCTGAGGCCCGGCTGGGAACGCTCGGCTGGCCCGCCAGGGCTGCGCTGACCATGGCGTCCGCACTGCCCGCCTTCGCGACCATGCGCTGGATCGAACAGCCGCTGCGCCGCAGCAGGACCGTCTCCGAATTCCCGCGGCGCGGACTCGCGCTGGGGGTCGCCGCGGTCGTCCTGCCGGTGGTCCTGGCGCTGGTGGTCGGAACCGGAACGCTGAATCTGCTCGCGTCGGCTCCGGAGTTCGACCTGAAGGGACTGCCGCCGGGCGCGGCCGACGGCAGGTCGCTGCTGCTGCGGACCGGTACCCCGCTCAAGGACGGCCCGCCGGTACCGGGCGCCGTCCAGGCCCGTAAGGACTTCCCGCCGGACGGCGGGTGCGAGGTGGCACCCACCGCGACCACCAGCCCGCCCTGCCTGTTCGGCGCGACCGCGAGCCCGGACCGGATCGTCCTGCTCGGCGACTCGCACGCCGGCCAGTGGTTCTCCCCGTTGCTGGGCATCGCGGCCCAACGCGGGTGGGTGTTGCAGGAACTGGTGAAGCAGGGCTGCCCGCTGCCACAACTGACGCTGAGGAACCCACAGTTGGGCCGGACGTACACCGAGTGCGACACCTGGCGCGCGGACAGCCTGTCCCGGCTGCGCCAGGGTCCGAAGCCCAGACTCGTCGTCGTCGCGTCCCTCAACCGCTACACCGACGACCAGCAGCTCCTCACGGCGGGCTGGGAGAAGACCCTGTCGCCGCTGCGCGCCCTCGGGGTGCCCATCGTCTACATCCAGGACACCCCGATCCCCGGGACGGACATCCCCGCCTGCGTCTCCGGACACACCAAGGACCCGGACGCCTGCGCATTCGACCGTGCCACCGCGCAGTGGCCCGATCCGCTCGCGGCATCGATCGCGGCCGGCCGGCTGCCGGGCGTGCGGGCCGTCGAGATGAACTCCGTGCTGTGCCCCGGAGCGGGTGCCAAATGCCCGGCGGTACTGGAACGGATCCTGCTGTACCGGGACGACGCGCATCTGACCAACGTCGCCGCGACCGTACTGGCGCCCCGGCTGGAGCGGCTGCTGACGGACGCGGGAGCCCTCCCCGACCGCGACGCGGTGCCGTCCGGCCGGTGGACCCAGCTCCTCAGGGACGACTTCGACGGACCGGCCGGCAGCCGCCCGTCGGCCGCGAAGTGGCAGTACGACCTCGGCACCTGCTATCCCGGCTGCCCGGCCGCGCAATGGGGAACCGGGGAGATCGAGACCATGACCGATTCGACGGACAACGTCCGGCTGGACGGGAAGGGCTCGCTGGAGATCGTGCCCCGGCTGCGGAACGGCCGCTGGTCCTCGGGCCGCATCGAGTCCAAGCGCTCCGACTACGCCCCACCGCCCGGCGGCGTCCTGCGGATCGAGGCATCGATCGCGCTGCCCGACGTCACCGGACCGGCAGCGGCCGGCTACTGGCCGGCGTTCTGGACCCTGGGCTCCGGACTGCGCAACGGCTACACCGGCTGGCCCGCGATCGGTGAGCTCGACGTCATGGAGAACGTCAACGGCCGTGACTCCGTCTTCGGGACGATGCACTGCGGCACGCTCGAAGGCGGCCCCTGCAAGGAGCCCCAGGGACTGGGATCGGGGGACCGGTCCTGCCCCGACTGCCGGACGGGATTCCACTCCTACGCGGTCGAGGTCGACCTCGCCGCCGGTGCGGAACAGGTGCGCTGGTACCTGGACGGACGCGAGTACCACAAGGTCACGGCCGCCCAGATGGATCCCAGGACCTGGGACGACGCCGTGCACCACGGGTTGTTCCTGATCCTGAACGTGGCCGTCGGCGGCAATCTCCCCGCCGCGTTGGGCGCCCCCGCAGGGCCCACCACCGAACCGGGCCATCCGATGCGCGTGCAGTACGTCGCCGTCTCGGCCCGGGGAGCCGCCCGCTCCTGACCGTTGTGTTGTCCGCCGGCCCGCACGGTCACCACCGTGCGGGCCGGCGGATTTCTCCTCAAGGACGCCTCCGGGGTGCAACTCGCCGAAGCCGTCCGCATCGTGTCCGCCGGGGAGGCCTTGCTTTCCCCCGGCATCACCATGCGCCTCATCGCCGAGTTCTCCCGCCAGGGCGGCACCTCGCGGCCGCCCGCGCAGGTGCGGATCGCCGAACTCACCGCGCGTGAGACCGAAGTGCTGGCGCTGGTGGCCCAGGGGCTGTCCAACGCGGAGGTGGCGGAGGCGCTGGTCCTCGCCGAGCAGACCATCAAGACCCATATGGGCCGCATCCTGCAGAAGCTGCGGCTCCGCGACCGCACGCAAGCGGCCGTCTTCGCCTACGAGACAGGTCTGGTGACCCCGGGCCGCACCCACCTCTGACCCCCGCCGTCGCGAACGGCGAAGGGTCAGCTGCGGGAGGTCCGTCGGAGGCCGTCGGAGCAGGTCAGCTGGGGAACATTCCGGCGGTGGCGTTGACCCAGGTGCCGGTGATGGAGATCCCGGCGTCGGAGGCGAGGAACGTCGCCAGCGCGGCGATGTCCGCGATCCGCGGCGAGCGCTTCGTCATCCGCATGCTGTCCAGATGTCCGACCAGCCCCTGCACGGCGGCCTCGTCCATACCGGTCGCGCCCGCTGCGGCGAGCTTCTCCGGCGTCAGGCTGTCAGCGACACCGGCGGTCCAGATCCCGCAGACACGGACTCCGGACGGACCGATCTCCTGGGCGAACTGGCGGATCAGCGCGTCCAGCGCGCCGTCGGCAGCGGCGGTGCCGCCCATCATCGGGCTGCCGTTGGCCGACCCGCTGTTCAGCGACAGGATCACGCCCGAGCCCTGCGGCACCATACGGCGGGCGGCCGCCCGCGCCGTGATGAACTGGCAGGCGATGCCCTGCACGACCGGCCGGGTGTAGTCCTCGAGCGTCATGTCCATGAGCGGCACGCCCTGGAAGTCTCCCCTGGGCACGAGGTTGACGGAGATGTCCAGCCGGCCGGCCCGCTCGACGACCGAGGCCGCGTGAGCCTCGACGGCCAGTTCGTCACGGGCGTCGAGCACGTCGTACTCGGCGCCGACCTCGGCGGCGGCCTTCTTCAGCGTCGCCTCGGTACGGCCGACGATGAACACCCGCGCGCCGGCCTCCGCGTATGCCTTGGCAACTCCCGAGCCCAGCGAGCCGGCTCCCCCGTAGACGACCGCGACCTTGTTCTTCAGCATGGTTCTCATTCCCTCGATCAGGGGCGCTCCGTGCGCCCGTCACCCCGTACGACGTACCCGACGCGGAAACTCATCGGTCGCTGCCTCATCGGTCGCCGTCTCATCCCCCGCCGTCTTGTCAGAGGGTCATCGGCAGCCCGAACGCGGTGAACAGGTGCGGCTCGAACGTGGTGATCTCGGCGATCCGCCCCTCCTCCACCCGCAGGACGTCGATCAGCTGGGCCCGGAAGACGCTGGTGCCGGGCCGCTGCAGATAGCCGGCGACCGCGAGCTGGCCGTTGGCGTGCACGGGCAGGTGCCTCCAGTACCCGGCGAACATCGGCGACGCCGGATCCAGGTTCGGCCGGACGAACGCGAAGAGCGCCTCGCGGGTGGTGAACCAGAAGGGGTTCGGGGGCATGGTGAGCACCGCGTCCGCGCGCACCAGCTCGGTCATCGCATCGATGTCGCAGCGGGCGGCGGCCTCCATGTAGCCCTGCAGCAGCGCCATGTCCTCGGCGCTCGGCTCCGCCGCCGTCCAGTCCTCGCGCCGCCCCGGCAGCGCCTCGCGCAGCGCGGACCTGCCCCGCTGGACGGCGCTGTTCGCCGAGGCCAGGCTGCCGCCCAGCAGGTCGGCGGTCTCCTGGGCGGACCAGCCGGCGATGTCACGCAGGATCACGGCCGCCCGCTGCCGTGGCGGAAGCTGCTGGATCGCGGTCAGGAAGACCAGCTCCAGGGTCTCGCTCGCCACCGCCTGCTCGTCCGGCTCGTGCTGGGGTGCGGGTGTCTCGGGCAACTGATCGTCGGGGAAGGGCTGGAGCCACGGCAGTCGCGGCGGCGGAGGCCCGTCACCGGAGTCCATGCCCGGCACGGGCTCGTACGTGGTCGGGCGCCGGTTGTGCTTGCGCAGGAAGTCCAGACAGGCGTTGGTGGCGATCCGGTAGAGCCAGGCCCGTGGATTGCCCACGTCGGCGAGCGTCTCGCGGGCCCGCCAGGCCCGCAGGAACGCCTCCTGGGTGAGGTCCTCCGCCTCGTCGTACGAACCGAGCAGGCGGTAGCAGTGCACCCGCAGCTCCCGCCGGTGCTCCTCGGTGAGCGCGGCGAAGCCCTCCTCGTCGAGAATCGTCACGCGGCCGGGTGTGACGTTTTCCGCGGCTGTGGCGGAAGTCGCCGGTGTTGTCGGTGCCGGTGTTGTCGGTGCCGGTGTTGCCGGTGCCGGTGTTGCCGGTGCCGGTGTCGAGAACTCCTCGCGCGCCTGGCGGGCCAGCCGCCGGAGCTGTGCGAAGCGGGCCGAGAGCGACTCGACGTCGGCGTGGAACGCGAGTGCGGGAGCCAGCCGCAGCCGCCGCACCCGGTCCCCGATATCCGTGACCAGCTCCCCGGCCGGGACCCCGGCCGGCTGCCGCCGCTCCCGGTAGGCGCGCTGCCGGCACGCCTGGGAGCAGTACACCGCGGCCCTTCCGGACCGCCTACCGGCCTCGATCGGCGCTCCGCAGATCTGACACTTCCCCGTCATGCCTCACACCCTAGAGGCCTACCCCCACACCCTCACCGGACTTCACCGCGCCCGATCGAAACCGCCCCGGGCGTCATCCGGGCGGGTGCGCCCTCTAGGGTGCTGGGATGATCTCGCAGGGATATCTCTCCGACCTCTTCTCGCTGGACGGCCGCGTCGCCGTGGTGACCGGCGGGAGTTCCGGCATCGGCCGGGCCGTCACCGGGGCACTGGCCCGCGCGGGGGCGAGCGTCGTGATCGTGTCGCGCCGGGAGAAGGAGCTGGCGGACACGGTCGGTGAGCTGGCTGCCGACGACTGCCGGGCGGCCTGGGTGAGCGCGGACCTGAGTACCGGCGACGGAGTCCGCACGGCGGCCGACGAGGCAGCCGCGGTCTTCGGGGAGCCCGACATTCTCGTCAACTGCGCCGGGATCAACCTGCGGCCGCCGATGAGCGAGCTGGACGACGCGGTGTGGGACACCACGATGGCGGTGAACCTCAAGGCTCCCTTCCTACTGGGACAGCGGTTCGGTCCCGGGATGGCCGAGCGGGGCTTCGGGCGGATCATCCACATCACCTCGCAGCAGGCCCACCGGGCGTTCGTCCAGAGCGGCGCCTACGGCGTCTCCAAGGGGGCGCTGGAGTCGCTGGCCCGGTCGCAGGCCGAGGCGTGGTCGCCGTTCGGCGTCACGTGCAACACGCTCGTGCCGGGGTTCGTGATGACGCCGCTCAACGAACGGCTGTCGTCGGACCCCGAGAAGGTCGCGGCGCTGGCTGCCCGCACGATGGTGGGGCGCAACGGCCTGGCCGAGGACTTCGCGGGCGCCGCGGTGTTCCTGGCGAGCCGCGCCTCCGCCTACGTCACCGGGCAGTCGATCTTCGTCGACGGCGGTCTCTCCGTGCACTGAGACCGGAGCCGGAACAGGAAACAGAAAGCGGCGCCGGAGCCGGGTCGGGACGCGGTGGTGAACGGGCCGGAACCGCTCCCCGACCCGTTCACCACCCGATCGACGGTCCCCGGTCGCGGTCAGATCCAGCCGTCGAGCGACGCCATGAAGCCGGCGAAGTCGTCACGGTGGATGCAGTGTCCGGCACCCTTGACCGTACGGATCTCGAACCCGTTGGCCAGCAGTTCCTCGGCGGTCTCCGGGCTGATGCACAAGCTGGGATCGGCCAGCTGCACCAGCGACGGCACGACGGCGCTCGCGGGCAGGTATCCGAGGGCGGTGCCCTTCTCGGTGAGCGCGAAGAAGTCACGGTCGAAGAGGGCGAAGCCCGCCAGCTCGGCCGCGACGTCGGCGTCCGACCAGCGCGGATTCATCGTGCGCACGCTGTCGCCGGTCGCGTTCGCGACCATGGCCAACATGAACGCCGACGCGTTCGGCGGCATGTTCTCCAGCCGGAAGCCCGGGTCCGAGTAGACCGCGCGGGCCGGCCGCAGCCGGTCGGCGGCGAGGGCGAGGGACAGACCGCCGAGCGAGTGGCCGATGGCGACGTCCGCGCCGGTCGGCAGGTTCTCCACCAGGTCGTCGGCCAGCAGCTCGGGCCGGTACTCGCCCCGCGGGCTGAGGCCGTGTCCGCGCAGGTCAGGAGCGATGACGCGGTAGCCGCGGGCGATCAGGTCGTCCTCCACGGCGTGCCAGGTGCGGTAGTCCGACATGCCGCCGTGGATCAGCAGCGCGACCTTGTCGCCGTCACCGCGTTCATGGACGTTGAGCTTCATGATTCTCCTGCCCCGGGCCGGCCCGCGACCCCCTGAGTTACACGTGTAAGCACACGCTACACCCGACCCCTCCTCCCGCATACGCCGCCCTCCGGCCCTTCGGACGATTTCCAGCAGATCCTGGGCCACCCGCAGATCAGTGGGTCCGGCCGCCCAGCAGCCCGGCCAGCACCTCGGCCTCGCTGATCTCCGGGCGCTTGGTCGCCGTGAGCAGCGTCAGCGGACGGCCCTCGGATTCGGGACAGGTACGCGTCTTCGGCCAGGACCCGCGCGACAACCCCTCGGTGCCGGCCGACATCGGCTTCGTCGCGCTGGCCGCCCTGCTGCTGTATCTCGCGGTCCGCCGCGTCAGCCGCGTCGCCTGATCAGGCGTCAGGATCGGACACCGCGAGCAGGGGCCGAGGGACCGCCGGATCGTACGGAGCGACCGGCGGTCCCTCCGCCCGGGCGCTCGGACAACGCGCCGCGTCAGGCCCGCTCGTAGCGCAGCAGGACGACTCCGTTACCGAAGGCCTGGGTCTCCACGAGCCGGAGACTCCGCATTGTGTCCGTGTCCCGGAACAGGGGGTTGCCCTTGCCGATGAGGACCGGATGGACGTAGATGCGGTACTCGTCGACCAGGTCCAGCTTCAGGAACGTCTCCGCGAGATCGGCCCCGCCCACAACCAGGTCTCCGCCGGGCTGCGCCTTGAGTGCCTGGATGTCGTCGGCGACGACCTCCCGCACGATCGTGGTGTTCCAGTCCGCCCGCTCCAGGGTCCGGGAGTACACGATCTTCGGCATGTCCCGCCAGATCCCGGCGAAGTCCACCATGGTCTCGCCGGCCGCGGGGTCCTGGTCCGCGGTCGGCCAGAACTCGGCCATCAGCTGATAGGTGACCCGGCCGCTCAGGAAGGCGCCCATCACCCTGAGCCGGTCGTTGAGGTCGCGGTGCAGCTCCTCGTCGACCTGATGCCAGTCGATCTCGCGGTTCGGCCCCTCGAAGTAGCCGTCGAGGGAGACCGACATCATCAGAACGACTTTTCTCATCGAGGTCCTCGCACCGGCGTCGTCAGGGCAGAAGCGTCCGCGGCACCGGATTCCGGCGAGCACGGCACCGCCGAGCCGACTGTACGCCGCGCCCTCTCAGACTTCGTTGTTCCACATGCGGACATGCTGCGTTTCCCGCGCTGGTCGAAGGTCACGGTCCAGAGGTTGGAGAAGGTGCCGAGTTCCGTCGATCATGCGGTTCCACTCGTCGACCTTCAGGGCGCCGAGGGTCGACAGCGGGATGACGCCCGCGTTGTTGACCAGCACGTCGACCCGACCGTGCTGCTCGTGCGCGGCCCGGACGAACGATCGCATGCTCTCCAGGCTGGTCACGTCCAGCTCATGATGGCCGGCGAACGCGCTGGCCGACGCTCTGCTCTCCCCGCTGACCGACCTCGTGACATGATCCGCTCGCTCTCCCACGATCCTGCCGCCCGCGAACTCTTCGCCGACTGGCAGACCGTCGCGAGGGACGCCGTCGATGCGCTGCGGCTTGCCGCGGGATACGACCGGAACGACCCCGCGATCGCCGCCGTCGTCGATGAGCTCCTCGCCGACAGCGAGGAGTTCGCCGCGCTGGGGCACCACCACAACGTCGGCGCCTGGGCAGCAAGAGCAAGGTCTTCAACCATCCGGACGTCGGCCGGATCGAGCTGACGTACCAGAGCTTCGACGTCCAGAGTGCGCCCGGACAGTATCTGCTGGTCGGCACCGCCGAGCCGGGCAGTGCGAACGCCGACTCCCTCGCCCTCCTCGGTTCGCTGCACGCCGTCGGCCGCACCGGCCCGCCGCGGCCGAACAGCGGCTGAGCCGACCCGGAACTCGATCACCCGTACGAGGGGCGTGCCGGTGCGTCATGCACACGGCGCGTCGTGCACTCGGTGGGGTGAAGGGCGGCCGAGGGGGATTGCCTGTCCGGTACGAGGTCGTTGGTCGGGGCGTGACAGCGATCCAGGAGGCCGGGGTTCCTACCGGCCGGCGGCGGAGGACAGGCGGCAGCACGGCCGAAGAATCGGTTCTTCGTGTGAACGGGCCTCCGATCTTTGCCGCGCTCGCCCTGCAGTGGCACCAGGCCGGGCGCATAGTGCCCGGCCAGCACGACCGCGAGTGGTCCGCACTGGTGGCCGCCGCACCGGGAGCTGGTGGTCACTGACCCGAGCGGGGTGCCGGACTTCCCCCCGGCATCCCGCAAACGGTCCGGGCCGGACCGGGCCCCCGACAGCCCCCGGATCTGCGGCTGCGCCCGGACACCGATAATGGCCCCATGCAAAGCCGCCTCGCCCCGCCCGCCTGGCTGGTCAGGACACTCACCCCGCAGACCGCACCCATCCCTTGGCCCGCCGTCTGCCGCGCCGGCATCGCCATGGCGGCGCCGCTCGCCGTGGGTCTGGCCGCCGGACAGCCGGCGTACGGGGCGCTGGTGTCGATGGGAGCCCTGTCCGGGGTCATCGGCGACACCGCCGACGCCTATCGCATGCGGGTCTTCAACATCGCCGTGCCACAACTCTTCGGCACCCTCGGCGTCATGCTCGGCACCATCGTCTTCGGTCACGGCTGGTTCGCGGTCGGCGCGCTCACACTGATCGCGCTCGTCTCCGGGATGATGTCGACCATCGGCGCGGTGGCCTCCGTCTCGGGGTTGCTGCTTCTGCTGAACTCGGTGATCGGGGCCGGGCTCCCGTTGCCGGGGCCGTGGTGGAAGGCCCCGCTGCTGCTCGCCTGCGGCGGCCTGTTCGTCCTGTTCCTCGCCCTGCTCGCCTGGCCGTTCCGCAGACAGGAACCCGAGCGAGCCGCCGTCGCCGCCGCCTACCGCGCGGTGGCCGATCTTCTCGAAGCGGCGGGCAAGGACACCTACGATGCCAAGCGGCAGGCGGTCACCCAGGCCCTCAACACGTCGTACGACCTGATCCTCGCCCGGCGCGCCCGCGCCCACGGTCGCAGCGGCCCGTTCGTACGGCTGCTGTCCGCGCTCAACGTGCTGATCCCGCTCGTCGAGGCGGCGCCCGCCGCCCATCTGCACGGCGCACCACTGCCCGCCGGAATCCCCGCTGCCGTACGGGACCTGGCCGACGCGGTCGAGACGGGCACCACGGGGAAGCCGGACCTCGGGGCACCCGAAGCGGACGGACCCGCCCGCCCGTCACCCGGCCACCGCCCATCGGCAGGTGCTGCGCAGGCGCCTTCCGAACTGGCCGTCGACGTCGCGCTCCGCCACGCGGCCACCGTCGTGTACGAGACGGGTCCCGACCCGTACAACGTCGACGACCGCCTCGGCCTCCCGGCCGCGCTGCGCATCAGGGCCCGCCGTGCGACGCGCAATGTGCTGCTCTCCGAGGGGTCCTGGCGGTACGGTCTGCGGCTCGCGCTCTGCATCGGCATCGCGCAGAGCCTGGTCTCACTGATCGCCGTGCCCCGCTCCTACTGGGTCGCGCTCACCGTCACCTTCGTCCTCAAGCCCGACTTCGGCTCGGTCTTCTCCCGCGCCGTGCTGCGCGCACTCGGTACGGCGGTGGGCCTGGTCACCGCGGCGGCCGTGCTGAGCCAGGTGCCGCGCGGCTGGTGGGACGTGCCGGTGGTCGTGCTGCTCGCGGCGCTGATCCCGGCCGCGTCGGCGAAGGGATACGCCTACCAGACGGCGGCCATCACCCCGGTGATCCTGCTGCTCTCCGACGTTCTCAACCACCAGGGATTCGCCCTGGTGGTCCCGCGCCTCGTCGACAGCCTCATCGGATGCGGCATCGCGCTGATCGCCGGCTATCTGCTGTGGCCCGAGAGCTGGCAGACCCGTATCGGGGACCGGCTCGCCAGTGCCGTCGACGACACCGCGCACTATGTCGAGACCGCCTTCGGACCGGCCACCGACCATGCCTCACGCACCCGGCAGCGCCGCCGCCTCTACCGTGATCTGTCCACCGTGCGCACGGAGTTCCAGCGCGCCCTGACCGAACCGCCGCCCACCGGCACCCGGGCCGCCGCCTGGTGGCCGCTGGTCGTCGCCGTCGAGCGGATCGTCGACGCGACGACCGCCGCCCGGGTCCGCGTCAACCACGGGGCACCGGACCCCGCGCCGGCCGAGGTCGAAGCCGTCGCGTTCCACCTGCGGGAGCTGGCGGTCGGCGTACGGAGCTCGGACCGGCTGGTCGAGGTCCGCGCCGACCTGGCGGGGGACGAGGAGGGGGTCCTCGCCCCGCTCCGCCAGGAGGTGAGCGCCGCGCGGGCGATCACCTCCCCCGACGCCTGACAGCGCGGTCACACGACTGCGCCGACAGGTGCCGGGGGGTGGCGACTGCCGGGATCAGGATGACTTGATCATGTCGGCGCACTTCTCGCCGATCATCATCGTCGTGATGCACGGGTTGACCGCCGGCAGGAAGGGCATCACCGAGGCGTCCGCCACCCGCAGCCCGGTGACACCCTTCACCCGCAGCTGCGGGTCGAGCGGCGACTCGGGGTCGTCGACCGCGCCCATCCGTACGGTGCCCGCCGGGTGGTAGACCGTGTTGTGGGTCTTGCGGATGTAGTCCAGCAGTTCCTCGTCGGACTTGGCCGCGGGACCGGGGGCCAGTTCCGCACCGGCCCAGTCGGCCATCGGGGACTGCGCGACGATCTCCCGCGCGAGACGCAGCCCGTGGGTCATCACCCGCACGTCGTGCTCGTCGGTGAAGTACCGCGGGTCGACCCGCGGCTTGTCCCGGAAATCGCGGGTCCGCAGCCGGACGGTGCCCATCGAGCGGGCCCGGGAGACGTTCGGGGTGAGACAGAAGGCGTTCTCGGAGGTCGGGTAACCGTAGCGGTAGGTGTTCAGGTCGAACGGCACCTGCCCGTAGTGGAACATCAGGTCCGGCCGGTCCAGGCCCTCCTGGGTGTCGGTGAAGATGCCGATCTCCCACCACTGGGTGGACGTGGCGACCATGGGCTGCTTCGCCTCCCACATGACCAGGCCCTCCGGGTGGTCCTGGAGGTGGGAGCCGACTCCCGGGGAATCGGCGAGGACGTCCACACCGGAGTCCTTGAGATGCCCGGCCGGACCGATGCCCGACAGCATCAGCAGCTTGGGCGAGTCGATGGCCCCACAGGCGACGATCACCTCGCGCCGCGCCCCGACCTCCAGCGAGTGGATGGTGTCGGGCGCCAGGTACTCCACCCCCGTGCAGCGCTTGTCGGCGTCGAACAGCAGCCGCTTGGCCTGCAGGCCGGTGCGCACCTCGAGGTTGGGCCGCTTGCCGAGGATCGGGTGCAGATAGGACACCGACGCGGAGGACCGGGTGCCGTCCTCACGGGCGTTGATCTGGAACCAGTGCGCACCGCGCACCACGGTAGTGCCGGTGTTGAACGGTGTGGTGGGGATACCGGCCGCCGCACAGGCCTCCAGCAGCGCCGTACCGCACGGGTCGTTCGGCGGGACGCTGCGGATGGTGACCGGGCCGGAGCGGCCGTGGTGGTCGCCGGGCGCGTCGTTGGTCTCCAGCCGCCGGTAGAGCGGGAAGCAGTCCGCGGCGCTCCAGCCGGTGCAGCCCAGCGCGCCCCATTCGTCGAGGTCCTCCGCCGGTGCCCAGAAGGCGATGCAGGAGTTGTGCGAGGAGCAGCCGCCCAGCACCTTCGCGCGGGCGTGGCGCATGAAGCTGTTGCCGTTCTCCTGCGGCTCCACCGGGTAGTCCCAGTCGTAGCCGGACTCCAGCAGCCCCATCCACTTGTCGAGTCGCAGGATGTTGTCGTCACCGACGTCGGAAGGTCCGGCCTCCAGGACGCAGACGCTGACGCTCGGGTCCTCGGTCAGCCGGGCTGCCACCACGGCGCCTGCCGTTCCGCCACCGACCACAACATAGTCGAACTCGTCCATGTCAGTTCTTCCTCGTTTCCCAGTGCGTGCTCACGGTGCGGTCCCACGGTCCGGTCGTGCGGCCCGTGTCAGGGCCCGCCGTGGACCGGTGCGGGCTCCGCGCCGAAGGCGTGTTCGGCGAGAACGCCGGTCTTCTTGCGCTGCACGAACCAGTAGTAGACGAAGCCGCCGAGGGCGACAGCTCCGACGAACAGGACACCGCCCCACCGCAGGTACCAGTGCTGGGGGCCGGTGGCGTTGTAGACCTCGGCGCGCGGCCACAGCAGGTTGACGGTCATCGCGGTGCCCCAGAGCACGGCCAGGATGTTGACCGGCAGGCCCCAGCGGCCGAGCGAGAAGTGGTCGGTCGACGGTGTCCACTTCCTGCGCAGCCGCTGCACCAGCATGGGCATGGTGACCAGCAGATACGCGACGTAGATCATGATGATGGCGATGCTGGTGACCACCGAGAAGATCTGCGGCTGGTTGATGTTGACGACCAGGATGGCGATCGCCAGGATCCCGATCACACAGGTGGCCAGCACCGGCGTCTGGAACCGGTGGTGGAGCTTGGCCAGCTTGTGGCCGGCCGGCAGGTTGTTGTCCCGGGCCATCGCGAAGGCCAGCCGCAGCCCCGCGGTCTGCACGGACAGCGCGCACACGGTGATGGCGATGACCACGCACCACAGCACGGCCTGGCCCATCGTTTCGCCGAGCACGGCCTTCACCACGTACTGGAGCCCGTCCACGGACAGCTCCTTCGCGTGCAGATCAGGGGTGGACAGCAGCGCGAAGAGCAGGATCAGCCCGCCGAGGATGAAGGAGGCGATGAGGGCTCGCAGGATGGCCCGCGGAGCGTTTCTGGCCGGGTCGATCGACTCCTCGCCGAGCGAGGAGGCGGTATCGAAGCCGTACATCACGTACGCCGAGGCGAGCGAGGCGGTCAGGAACGCGCCGAAGTAGCCGAGCGTCTGCCCCTGCCCGAGGCCTTCGGTCGTCATGATGGCGCTCGGGCCGCGGGTGATGTGTGCGGCGAGCAGGATCACCAGGACGACCGCGGCGATCAGCTCGATGAACACCCCGGTGGAGTTGATGGTGGCCATCAGCTTCACTCCGAAGGCGTTCACCACGGTGGTGAAGATGATCAGGATCGTGCCCAGCAGCACGGCGTTGGCAGCCGCGTCGTACTTTCCGGTGCCGTCGCCGATGATCTGGAACCAGCTGGAGATCTGCGGGAGCGTCAGCTGGTAGGCGAGGGCCACGGCGGCCAGCGACACCACGGTCGCGACCGTCATCATCCACCCCGCCAGCCAGCCGATGTGCGGGCCGCCGGTCTGCTTGGCCCAGTTGTAGACCGAGCCCGCGACGGGGAAGCGCGCGGCGAGTTCGCAGAAGCACAGCGCCACCATCAGCTGTCCGATGAAGACCATCGGCCAGGACCACCAGTAGGCAGGCCCGCCGAAGCTGACACCGAAGTAGAACAGCTGGAAGGTACCGGTCAGGATGGAGATGTAGCTGATGCCGGCGGCGAAGGTGTGGAAGTTGCCGAGCGTGCGCTTGAGTCCGGGCTTGTAGCCGAGCTCGGTGAGCGCCGCGTCGTTGTCGATCTCGCCCCTCACCGGCTCGGGGGCCGGGCCGGGGGCGCTCATTCGAACCACCGCTGCGGGCGCGCCGCGGTGTTGCGCCAGATGTGCTTGGCCTCCTGGTACTCGGCCAGTCCGGCCGGGCCCAGTTCACGGCCGACGCCGGACTGCTTCATACCGCCCCATTCGGCCTGTGGCACATAGGGATGGAAGTCGTTGATCCATACGGTTCCGACGCGCAGTCGGGCGGCCACCCGGTGCGCACGTTCGCCGTCCTGCGTCCAGACCGCTCCGGCCAGTCCGTAGACGGTGTCGTTGGCGAGCGCGACCGCCTCGGCCTCGTCGCGGAACCGCTCGACCGTCAGCACCGGGCCGAACGATTCGTCGCGGACCACGGACATGCCCGGGGTGCACTCGTCCAGCACGGTCGGCGGGTAGTAGTAGCCGTTGGCCAGCTCCGGGTCCTCGGGCCGCGCACCGCCGCAGCGGAGCACCGCCCCTTCCGCCAGGCCGGCCGCGACATACGCCTCCACCTTGTCGCGGTGCGCGGCGGAGATCAGCGGGCCGGTGCGGGCGTCCTTGTCGAAGGGGCCGCCGAGCCGGATCTCCTGGGCCCGTCGCACCAGCTCGTCCACGAATCTGTCGTGCAGCTCGTCCTGTACCAGCAGTCTGGCGCCGGCCGAGCAGACCTGCCCGGAGTGCAGGAACACCGCCATCAGGGCGAAGTCGACCGCGGTGTCGAACTCGGCGTCGGCGAAGACGATGTTGGGATTCTTGCCGCCCAGTTCCAGGGCGATCTTCTTCACGGTGGGCGCGGCGGCGGCCATGATGTGCCGCCCGGTGACCAGCCCGCCGGTGAAGGACACCAGGTCGACGCGCTCGTCCGTACTGAGCGGCGCTCCCGCGACGGCCCCGGCGCCGAGCACCAGGTTGGCGACGCCGTCGGGCAGCCCGGCCTCCTTGAGCAGCCCCATCAGGAGGATGGCGGTGTGCGGGGTCAGCTCGCTGGGCTTGAGCACGAAGGTGTTGCCGGCCGCGAGCGCGGGGGCCACCTTCCACGCGGTCTGCAGCAGCGGGTAGTTCCACGGGGTGATCAGGGAACAGACGCCGACCGGCTCGTGCACCACCCTGCTGTCCGTCTCCGGGTTACCGGTGTCGATGACCCGGTCGGTGCCGCCCGAGGCGGCCAGATTGCCGAAGTACCGGAAGCAGTTGGCGATGTCGTCCATGTCGTACTCGCTCTCGACCAGCCGTTTCCCGGTGTCCAGGGATTCAGCGCGGGCGAAGGCGGCCTTGTCGCGCTCGAGCAGGTCGGCGACGCGCAGCAGCAGCCGGCCGCGCTGGGCGGCCGGTGTACCGGGCCAGGGCCCGTTGTCGAACGCCTCGCGTGCGGCGCCCACCGCGGCGGCGGCGTCCTTGGGACCCGCCTCGTCGACGGTGGCGACCAGCTTGCCGTCCGCCGGACAACGGATCT
Source organism: Streptomyces sp. H39-C1 (assembly GCF_027158125.1). Taxonomy (NCBI): domain Bacteria; kingdom Bacillati; phylum Actinomycetota; class Actinomycetes; order Kitasatosporales; family Streptomycetaceae; genus Streptomyces; species Streptomyces sp. H39-C1. The sequence goes on along the minus strand of NZ_JAPVLS010000002.1, from coordinate 52,333 downwards.
CGCGCACCTGCCGGTCGGAGGCGGCGGTCCACTGGCCGCCGATGAACAGCTCCGGCATGAAGGCTCCTGCAGTTTGTGTTGGGCTGTGCGGTCTTGTGACGGTCTGTTATCCGACACTAAGGCGACCGTCCGGCGTCCGCAGCACACGAGCGGCCAACCGGACGGCATCCCTCCGCGCATCTGTCCGCAAATCCGGAAACCATGCGTAACCCGTGCGGCCTAATCCTCCGTCACCATGGGGCGGGCATACGGAGGCTCCGCCGCAGGTCAGTGCGGCGGAGTCCGGCATTGCTGGTGGTGCGGGACCTCGGCCCCGGTTTCGGACGGGGCCACGGCTTCGGGCGGGTCCACGCGTTCAAACGGGTCCGCGCGTTCAGACGTGTTGCGGGGCTTCGTCCTTCAGGCTTCCGCGGACCATCTCGCGCAGCTCCGGGGTGTCCGCGTGTCCGTGGACCGACGCGGCGTGCTCGGACGCCGCACGTACGACCTCTTCCTCCTCGCCGGCGATGGTCAGCGTGCAACCGGATTCGCTGGGCATGTCCCGGCAGTCGGCGACCTTACGCATGACAAACCTCCAGTCCGCCCGGGCCGCCGTACCGCCGGCCTGTGGGCACTGGAGCCGAAAGCCATGGGGGCAGGCGCTGGGCTTTATACACCAAATATAGGTATTCCTCACGAAGAACACCAGGTTGCGGACCGTCTCAGGAGTCGAGCCAGTGCCGCCGGCCGAGACTGATGACCCGCAGCTGGCGGCGTGCGGTGGAGGTGATGCGCTCCTCGTCCTCCGGCGTCGCCTCCAGGAACTGGGACGCGGTCGTCACCATGTGGTCCACATAGAGCTCCGCGAGCATCCGCACGTCATCGTCCGTCCAGCCGTCGGAGACGGGCTGAAGGGCGAGGCCGGCGGCCACCTCGTCGGCGAAGTGCGTCAGCTGGGTGGCGATCGCCTCGCGCACCGGACGGACGCCGCCGTGCCGCTCACGGGCGATGAAGCGGATGTGCGGCCGGTGGTCGAGGACATGGCCGGCGATGATCTCCACCGTGCGGTCGATCAGCCGGTCCGGATCCCGCTGCTCGGCCATCGCCGCCTGGATCGCCGAATGCAGGCTGCCGAGCGACTCCTCGACCAGGGCGACCCCGAGATCCGACAGGTCCTGGAAGTGCCGGTAGAACGCGGTGGGCGAGACGCCCACTGCCCGGGTGACCTCGCGCAGCCCGAGACTGCTCAGATTCTGGTGCTCCAGCAGGCCCAGCGCGGCATCGAGAAGGGCCTGCCGGGTCTGCTGCTTACGGGCCTGTCGGACGCCGAGGGTGTGACTCATGTCATTCAGTAAACATCTGTTCTCCGAAATTTGCCAGGGTAGACTCTCACTCAGTGAACAGTTGTTACCCGAATTTCCCAACTCCCCAAGGAGGGACCGCAGATGAGCCTCGTCGTACTCCTCATGGCCATGGGCATCCTGATGGGCGCCGCCGCCCACACCTCGCTCTCGGTCTTCACCATCGCGTCGGCCCTGATCGTCGCCTGGCTGCTGGCCTTCGGCGTCCGCGAGGGCATCGCCCGCGTCCGGAACCACCGCTGACCAGCAGAACCACCCGGTTCCACACCAACCAGCAAGGGGGAAACACCATGAACGCCATCAACACCCAGCTCGCCTCGCCCGCCACGCACTCGACCCGGGAGCGCAAGGACGCCGACGGCATGGCCGTCGCCTCGTTCCTGCTCGGCCTGCCCGGCCTGCTCGTCCTCAACCTCGTACTCGGCCCCTGCGCCATCGCGCTGGCCTGCACCGCACTCGCCAAGGGCACCCAGCGCCGCGGCCGCGCCCTGCTCGGCCTGGCCCTCGGCGTCGCCGACCTCGGCATCCTGCTGGTCATGACGATCGCCAACCACGGCGTGCTCTGGCAGTTCTGACAAACGACCCGGCTGCCGACGACCTGGCGGCCGACCCCCCGGCGGCCGATATACCGGCGGCCCATGACCAGCGACTCCAGGACTCCCTGGCCCCGTTCCTCAGGGGCCGGGTCGGCAGTCCGGAGAGCTGAACTCCGCACCGGCCGGACCCGGCGCTCGACGAGACCGTCGCGCCGTGTCGAACGGGTTCGAATCCTTCGTGCACACATCTAGGCCGTACCGACTGGTCGGTACTACCCTCTGGCCACGCCCTCCGAAGGCGCTCCGCTCGGCACATCCGTATCCAGGAGGAGCCGCATGGCCACGCCCCCGTCGTTGCACGACGACGCCAACGCCGTCCCCGAACCGTCCGCCAGACCCCGGCCCGGCCTCGCCGCCCGCCTGTGGCACCGCGACCTCGCGCACTATCCCGCCACCGGCCGCCGTATGGGGTACCTGGCGATCGTCGTCGTGACCACCGTCGTCCTGTACTACATGCTGTACATCCAGTACGCGGTCGCCACTTCGATCATCGCGCACTTCCACATGACCTACAGCTACTTCATCTGGGTCTCGGTCGTCGGCAACGCGGTGGGAGCCTTCGCATCACTGGCCGCCGGCCTCGCGGACCGCTGGGGGCGGGCCAACATGGTCGTCTACGGGCTGCTGATCGCCGCGCTGCTCGTCCTGTTCGGGCTGCCCAACGCCTCCTCCAAGGGCATGTACCTGGTGCTCTTCACCTGTGTGAGCTTCATCGAGGGTGTCGTCCTGGTCGCCACCCCCGCGCTCATCCGTGACTTCTCCCCGCAGCTCGGGCGGGCCACCGCCATGGGGTACTGGACGATGGGCCCGGTGATCGGCAGCCTCGTCGTCACCACGGTCACCAGTCACACCCTGGACACAGCCAGCTGGCAGGACGAACTGCGGTACTCCGGCGCCTCCGGACTCGTCGTCTTCGTCATCGCGCTGTTCGCACTGCGCGAGCTCTCGCCCGCGCTCCGCGACCAGATCATGGTCAGCCTGCGCGACCGCGCCCTGGTCGAGGCCCGCGCCAAGGGCATGGACCCGCAGGCCGTCCAGCAGGGGCACTGGCGCCAGATGCTCCGGCTGGACGTCGTCGGCTCGGCGTTCGCCATCAGCGTCTACCTGCTGCTGTACTTCGCCGCGGTCGGGAACTTCGTCGTCTTCTTCGCGACCGTCTTCGGCTACACCGAGCAGCGCGCCAACGCGGTGGCCAACTGGTACTGGGCCGCGAACGCCGTCGCCCTGGTGGTGGCCGGCCTGCTGTCGGACCGGCTCCGGGTCCGCAAGCCGTTCATGGTCGTCGGGGCGCTGGGCTCGATCATGGTCACCGCCGCGTTCGCGATGCGTGCCACGCATCCGGGCACCGACTACTACACGTTCGCCTGGCTGTTCATCGGCATCGGCGCCTTCGCCGGGTTCGCCTACGCACCGTGGATGGCGAGCTTCACCGAGACGGTGGAGAGGCACAACCCGGCCGCCACGGCCACCGGCCTGGCCATCTGGGGCTGGATCATCCGGGCCGTCGTCGCGGTCTCCGCCGCCTTCATCCCGGTCCTCGTCACGGCCGTCACCCCGCTGGTCGACCACGGTGCCGAAGTACAGGCGGCCCAGGTCCAGGCGGGCCCGGCCCTCGCCGTGGTCGGCGCGCACCAGGAGCTGTTCGCCGAACTCGGTAAGTTCCCGCCGACCGCCATCCCGCCGGACCTCACAGCACGCGCGGTGAAGGAGGTCGGACCCGCCGACCTCGCGGTGGTCCAGAAGGCGCAACCCCAGCTGCAGTTGCTGCAGGAGTACGGCCCCAAGGTCCAGAAGGCCGCCAAGGACGGCCCCGGCCAGTGGCGCACCTGGTGGTGGGTGTGCGTCGGCGGCCAGGTGCTCTTCCTTCCGTTCATCTTCGTGATGTCCGGACGATGGAGCCCCAAGAAGGCCAGGGAGGACGCCGAGGAGCACCAGCTCGCCGTCGACCGCGAAATGGAAGCCCTCACAGCAGAACGCGCCTGACAGCACCGGCTTCCGTCGGTCCTGAACTCAGTGGTCTCGCCCGCGTCACCGGGAATCCGGTGGCGCGGGCGTTCGCTGTCCCGGCCTCCAGCCAGTAGACGTCGAGCGACACAGCATCGCCGTACGCGTGCTCCAGCCGCACGCACTCGCGGCCAGGCGTGCACCGGCCCCGGTCAGTGGACCCGTCGGTAGCTCGCGCCGTCCCTGGTCCGGGCCAGCAGGCCGCCCTCCACCAGATAGCGCCGCAGCGCCGAGCTGTCTTCGTGCACCGTGTGCAGTGCCTCGTTGACCTCCCGCTCGGTGTACTCCCGGTCCCGCTCGAACAGGGTTTCCGTGAGGTGGACGAGCAGCTGCTCGCGGCGGGCGGTCTTGCGCGGGATCGCTACCAGTCTCCCGTGGGAGAACAGGTCGGCCACCCCTTGTGACGTGCTCGGATCGTTGTCGGACATGACCGGAAGCCTCCCCCACCCGCCGACCGCCCGGCAAAGTGTTTTCGGGGGCGGCGGGTGGAGGGCCGGATCAACCGGCGTCAGGCTGGTCCGGTCGCATCAGCATTCACCGCGCCATACGAGACTCGTGATGGTGACTCCCGGGGCGAATCCGCGGATCGCGTACTCACCGGGACCGGGGTTGTAGTGCAGGCAGCGGTCCCAGGTCTTGCCGTCGAAGGTCCAGGTGGCCTGAATACGGCCCGGGCAATCCTTTCCATCTCCGTCGAAATCCCCAGGTCGCTCAGGCGCGCGCGGACGTATGGACGCGGAGGTAGTCGACCTCGTAGGACATGGCCGTCACGTCCGCCTCCGGCGCCGGGTGGTAGCGGCCGCCGCAGACCGAGAGGTTCACGATCAGGTAGGCATGCCAGTTGCGGCCCACGCCCTTCCCGTCGGCGAAGACCCGCGTTCCGTTGACCCACCAGACGACGGATCTCGCACGGAACTCGACCTTCAGATCGACCCAGGCACCGGGATGGATCGACGCGTCGGTGTAGGAGCGGTGGGCGCCCCTGACATGGTTCGACAATTCCAGCAGATCCGGATTGTCGGGGTGGTATTCGAATACGTCGATCTCGTTTCCACCGTCCCGCCACGTCCAGATCGCCGGCCAGGCCCCGATCGCCTCGGGCAGCCTGACCCGGGTCTCCAGAATGTCGCCGGTACGGAGGGTGAATTCCTCCGCACTGCCTTCGGTGGTCAGCAGGCCCGTGTTCCAGTTGCCGTCGGGACGGCGGGTCGCCCGGAACGATCCGCTGCGGCAGTAGTCGGCATCGGGCACGAGGTGATCGAGCTTGTCGTCTCCCGGATTCACCGGCCCGCCGTCCGGATACGCCCACGAATGCCCGGCGACCCACTGCTCCTGCGAGGAGAAGTCGGCCGTGAACCGGAGGTTCCCCTCCGTGGAGCGGGTGTTCCCCTCCATCGGCGGCGGTCCGCCGGGAGCGGGAACGGAATGCTTGGGCCCGAGCTTGTTGGTGAGCCATTCCAGGAGCACCGATCCGCGCTGGTTCACGGTGTCCCTCCTATCGAAATCGAAACTCGAAACTCGAAAACGGAGGCCGTCGTCCGACCCCGGTTGATTCATACGGCGACGGAACAGGACGGAAGGGAAAGCGGGATCGGTCTTTCAACTGGTGTTCATGCTAGGGGAATCATTCCCCGACGCGCCCGGAACGACGCGCGGCACCACCCGTACGATACGACCCGCGTCGGCGGCGTCACGTCCTGCGAATCGGTGCTCGATCCGCCCCGGCGCCACGGTGTCGACATGCTGATCACCAGGACGGTCGTCGACACGCCATGTCTCTCTCCCCCATTCCCGGCACGGCGGGAGGGTGGCTCCTCCACATGTCCGGTGCGGCGCGGCGCTCCTACGGTTTGCGCAACCCATCACCTCTGCGGGAGCCGGTCACCATGCGTTTGCGTACATCGCGCACCACGAGCAGCAGATTCCTCCGGGGGCTGTCCCTGTTGGCCGTCGGCGCGGTGCTGGCCGGGTGCAGTGCCGCGGGAACGGCCGGCGGTCCGGCCGCGGACGGCGCGGATTCCGCCGCCGTCAAAGTGGGACTCGTCTACTCCCGCAGCGGGCCGCTCGCGGCCTACGGGAAGCAGTACCGGGAAGGCTTCACCGCGGGCCTCGCCTATGCCACGCACGGCACCGGCAAGGTCGGCGGCCACTCCGTCGAGGTCACCGAGCAGGACGACGCGGGCGATCCGGCCAAGGCCGTCGCCGAGGCCAAGAGCCTGCTCGGCAAGGGCGTCAGGATCCTGGCGGGGACGACGGACTCGGGAGTGGCCCTGCAGATGGCGCCGCTGGCGGCGCAGAACCACGTTCTGTTCATCAGCGGTCCCGCGGCCACCGACGCGGTGACCGGGATCAACAAGTACACCTTCCGCTCGGGGCGCCAGTCCTACCAGGACATCCTCACCGCCGGCTCGCTGCTCGGGGACTCCCGGGGCAAGAAGGTGACGGTGCTGGCGCAGAACTCCGCGTTCGGTCAGGCCAACGTGGCGGCCGTGAAAGCCGTGTTGGGTGCGGGCGGTGCCCGCGTCGGCTCCGTGCTCGCGCCGCCCGGCGCGGGTGACCTCACGCCGTTCGCCCAGCAGGTGAAGGCCGGCAAGCCGGATCTCGTCTTCGTGGCGTGGGCCGGCGCCTCCGCCCCGGCGCTGTGGACGGCGTTGAACCAGCAGGGAGTTCTGGACGCCGCGAAGGTGGTGACCGGGCTGGCCGGCACCGCCTCGTACCCGGTGTTCGGTCCCGCCGGTGGCAAAGTGTCGTTCCTGGCCCACTACTTCCCCGGCGCGGCCGCCAACCCGGTGGAGACCGCGATGCTCGACGGCATCACGAAGGCGGGCGGAACGCCCGACCTGTTCAGTCCCGACGGCTTCACGGCGGCCCAGATGATCGTGCACGCCATCGAGGCGGGCAGCGCCACCGACACCGCCGCGATGGCGAAGGCGCTGGAGGACTGGACGTTCAACGGGCCCAAGGGCAGCGAGCGGATCCGCGCCCAGGACCACGCGCTGCTGCAGCCGATGTTCACCGCGCAGCTGACGGGGCCGACCGCGGCCGCCAGGCCGCACCTGCTCACGACCCTGCCGATGGCGGCGGTCACGCCCCCGGCCAAGCCGATGGCGGGCTGATCCCAGTGCACTCCACGATCCCCGCACCACTGGGCGCCGACGCGGGGCACGGCACACTCCCCGCTCCGGTGCTCCGGCTCCAGGACGTCGGCTGGACCGTGGGCGGCGCCACCATCGTCCAGGACGTCTCCTTCGACGTGCGCGAGGGCGAGTTCCTCGCCTTCATAGGCCCCAACGGGGCCGGCAAAACCTCGCTGTTCAACCTCATCAGCGGTCTCGTCCCGGCCACCGAGGGCACCATCGAGCTCGACGGTGCCGACATCACCGCCGAGTCCGTGCCGGCGAGGGCCCGGCGCGGGCTCGGCCGTACCTTCCAGACCTCCAGCCTGTGGCCCGCGATGACGGTGGCCGACCACATACGGCTGGCGGCGCAGGCGGCCACCGGAGGCTCCTACCGGATCTGGCGGCGCGCGGCGCGCTACGGGCGGCAGGTCGACGCGGTGCTGGAGCGCACCGGTCTGGCGGAGCGCGCCGAGTCACCGGCGGCGAGCCTGTCGCACGGCGGGAAACGCCAACTCGAGCTGGCGGTGCTGCTGGTCGGGGAACCGCGGCTGATGCTCCTGGACGAGCCGATGGCCGGGGTCAGCGCCGAGGAGGTCCCGGCGCTGACCGACCTGATCCGTTCCCTGCACCGTGACGAGGGGCGCACCGTCCTCATGGTCGAACACCATATGGAGGTGCTGCTGGGCCTGGCCGACCGGCTCGCGGTGCTGCACCACGGCACCCTCCTGGCGCTGGACACCCCGCAAGCGGTGATGGCCGACGCCACCGTGCAGCAGGCCTACCTCGGGGAGGCGCTGTGAACGGATCCGAGACCCCTTTGCTGACGGTGCGTGAGCTGCGGGTCGTCATCGGCGGCAGGCACATCCTGCACGGCGTCGACCTCGATGTCGCCGCCGCCGGGGTGACCGCCCTGCTGGGCCGCAACGGCGCGGGCAAGACCACCACGGTGCGCGGCATCCTCGGACTCGTCCCGCGCACCGGCAGCGTCCTGCTCGACGGCGAGCAGACGATCCGGCTGGCCACCCACACGCTGGTCCGCCGCGGCATCGGCTACGCACCCGAGGACCGCGGGGTGTTCGCCGGTCTCACCGTCGCGGAGAACCTGCGGCTCGCCGAGCGGCGCGGCGCCGGCGAACCGGCCTACGGCCTGGTGCACGAGCTCTTCCCGGAACTGAGGCAGCGTGCCCGGCAGCCGGCCGGCACCCTCTCCGGCGGACAGCAGCAGATGGTCGCGATCGGACGCACCCTGCTCAACGGGAACCGGCTGATCATCGCCGACGAGCCGACCAAGGGCCTCGCGCCCAAGGTCGTCACCGAGGTGGCCCAGGTGCTGGAGCGCGCGGCGCAGGCCGTACCCGTCCTGCTCGTGGAGCAGAACCTCGCCATGGTGCGCCGGCTCGCCGAGCACTGCGTCGTACTGGCGGACGGCCGCACGTCGTACCGCGGCCCCGCCGCCCAACTGCTGGCCGACGCCGACGCCATGCGCCGTCTCCTGGGCGTCGGACGGCACGGCGCGGCACCGGCCGGGGCCGTGCGCACCGAGGAGGGCGGCGTCTGATGTCCACCGTCGTGCTGCTCGCACTCACCGGACTCGGGCTGGGGGCGCTGTACTTCCTCGTCGCGTCGGGGCTGTCCCTCATCTTCGGTCTGATGGACGTCCTGAACTTCGCCCACGGCGCGCTGCTGTCGATCGGCGCCTACGGCACCTGGTGGGCCGCGTCCGGTCATCTTCCGGCAGCCGGGTCCGGCGGATTCGGGTTCGTCCTGGCCGTCGCCTTCGGGACCGCCACGGGGGCCCTGGCAGCCGTGCTCCTCGAACTGGCCCTGATCCGGCCGCTGTACGCGCGTCCCCGTGAACAGGTCCTCGCGACCGTCGGCATCGGACTCGCGGTTCCGGCGCTGCTCTCGGCGATCTGGGGGGCCGACGCCCGCCCCTTCCCCGGACCGCGGGCGCTGTCGGGCACCTTCGGACTGCTGGGCGCCCAGATCCCCGTCAACCGCCTGGTCCTGACGGGCGCCGCCCTGGTCGTGCTCGCCGCCCTGAAACTCTTCCTCGGCGGCACCCGGCACGGTCTGGTCGTCCGCGCGGGAGTGGAGGACCGGGCCATGGTCACCGCACTGGGCATCGACGTCCGCAGAGCGTTCACGCTGGTCTTCGCCATCGGTGGAGCCGCGGCCGCGTTGGCGGGCGCCCTCGGCGGTCTGTACTTCGGTTCCGTCGACCCCGGCCAGGGCACCTCGCTGCTCATCTTCGCCTTCGTCGTGGTCGTGATGGGCGGCATGGGCTCGATCACCGGCGCCGCGCTGGCCTCGGTCGCCGTCGGCCTCGTCCAGCAGTTCGCCAACTACTACACCACCACGGGACTCGGCGACCTCGCCGTCGTCGTGCTGCTCGCCGCGCTGCTCCTCGCCCGGCCGCGCGGCCTCACCGGGAGACTCGCGTGACCACCACGACCCAGCCGAAGGACCCCGTTCGCGAGCACTGCGACACCGCTGCCGGCCATGGCCGACGCCGCCAGCACCTCATCCGCTGGTGGCCGGTCGGCCTGTTGCTCGCGCTGCTCGCCGCACCGTACAGCGCACTGCCCCTGCCGGGGTTGCTGGACGGTCCGATCGGCAGCCCCGGCAGTCTCCAACTGCTGGCCCTGTGCCTGGTCTTCGGGGGCCTGGCCACCGGATACGACCTGCTGCTGGGCCGTACGGGACTGCTCTCCTTCGGTCATGCCCTGTACTTCGCCGCAGGCGGTTACGCCACCAACACGATCATGCTGGAGGCCGGGCTGCCGTTCGTCACCTCGGCGCTCCTGGCGCTGCTCTTCGGCACGGCGCTGGCCGCGCTGCTGGGAGCGGTCGGGCTGCGGGTGAGCGGCATCGGCTTCTCCATGGTGACGCTGGCGTTCGCCCAGGCCGGGTCGATCCTCGTCGCACGCGACCCGGGCGGCCTGACCGGCGGGGAGGAGGGGCGGGCCGTCCCGGCGGACCGGCTGCCCGCCTCCCTGGTGGGCATCGAACACACCGTCAATCTGTACTGGATCGCCCTGGCCTACCTGGTCGTCACGCTCGCCGCCGTCCACTGCGCGGTGCGTTCGCCCACCGGCCGGGTCTGGGAGGGCATCAAGGAGAACGAGCGCCGGGTGGAGGTGCTCGGGCTGCGGCCCTACGGCTTCAAGCTCGTGGCGTTCACCCTGTCCGGCGCCCTGGCGGCGCTCGGCGGCATCGTCTATCTGCTGCTCACCGGCGGTGCCACCCCGCAGACCACCACGTCGAACTTCACGTTGTCGCTCCTGGTGATGGTGGTGCTGGGCGGCTCCGGATCGCGCTGGGGACCGCTCGTCGGCGGGGTCCTCTACACCTGGGCCGACCACCGCCTCGGCGACCTGGCCGGGTCCGGCGCGGTGGCCGGCCTCCCCGCGGTGCTGCGGGTCCCGCTCTCCCAGCCGCTGTTCCTGCTCGGCACCGTCTTCGTCGCGGTCGTGTACCTGCTGCCCGGCGGTGTGGTGCGGCTGCCGGAACGGGTCCGCGTCACCTGGTCCTCACGAGCCACCGGGCGCACCATGACAGAAGCCGAGCCCGCCGAACGGAAAGAGATCCCCGCGTCATGACGCAGAATCCCACCCCCGCCGTCGAGGCGGAAACGTTCGAGGAGTTCACCGTCGCCGTGGAAGGAGGGGAACTCGCCGTACTGCGCTGGCCGGCCGCCGTGCCCGACGCGCCGGTGGTGCTGGCGCTGCACGGGATCACCGGCAACGCCCTGTCCTGGGCGCGCGTCGCCCATCATCTGGCGGGCCGCGTCACCCTGCTCGCCCCCGATCTGCGCGGGCGGGCGGGCAGTGCCGCGCTGCCGGGACCGTACGGGATCGCCCGCCACGCCGATGACGCGGCAGCCCTGATGGCGGCGGTCGGTGCGCCCCGCGTGGTGCTGGCCGGACACTCCATGGGCGCCTTCGTCGCGGCCGTGGCCGCGGTACGCCACCCGGACCGGTTCCCCTCCCTGCTGCTGGTGGACGGCGCGGTGGGCTTTCCGGCACCGCTGGAACTGGCACCCGACGAGCTGATCACGGCGGTCATCGGACCGGCCATGAGCCGTCTGTCGATGACCTTCCCGGACCGCGACACCTACCGGTCGTTCTGGCAGGCGCATCCGGCGTTCGGCGCGTCCTGGGAGCCCTGGGTGGACGCCTACGTCCAGCGCGATCTGGTGGGGCAGGAGCCGGAACTGCGGTCCTCCTGCCGGATCGAGGCGGTCCGCACCGACGGTGTCGACCTGTTCTCCGAGGACGTCCTGGCCGCCGTTCACCAGCTGCCCGGCCAGGCCCGGCTGTTGTGGGCCGAGCGCGGTCTGATGGACGAGCCGCAGGGGCTGTACGACGAGGAGCGGCTGGCCGCGGCCGGCCTGGACCACCCGAACGTCACCCCGCTGAAGCTGGCGGGCACCAACCACTACACCATCCTCATCGGGGACGAAGGCGCCAGGACGGTGGCCCGACACCTCGTGGAACTGGCAGGTTCGTCATGACCGCACCCCGCCTGCGCGGCATCTTCCGACGCCTCACCCTGATCGTCGTTCTCGGGCTTCTCACCGCAGGACTGACGAGCGTGCCGGCTGCCGCGGCGGCCGGCACGTATCAGCAGGTCACCGGCTTCGGCTCCAATCCCGGCAATCTGACGATGTACCAGTACACGCCGGCGAACCTGCCCGCCGGCGCCCCGCTGGTCGTCGCCCTCCACGGCTGTACGCAGACCGCGAGCGACTACCACACGCACTCGGGCTGGCAGAAGTACGCCGACCTGTGGGGCTTCGCCGTGGTCTACCCGCAGACCGGCACGGCCAACAACGTCCTGTCGTGCTTCAGTTGGTTCGACGCGACGAAGGACACCCGCGGGCGCGGTGAGGCCGCCTCGGTGCTCCAGATGGTGAACCACGCCGCGGCGCAGCTCGGTTCCGACAGCCACCGGGTCTTCATCACCGGTCTGTCCGCGGGCGCCGGCATGGCGGCCGATCTGCTCGCCGACTACCCCGAGGTGTTCGCGGGCGGCTCCGTCGACTCCGGGCTGCCCGCCCAGTGCGCCACCACCCAGGCCGCGGCTTCCTCCTGCCAGAACGCCGCCCAGAACCTCACGCCCGCCCAGTGGGGCGACAAGGTCCGCGGCTCCTTCCCCGGGTACACCGGACCGTGGCCGCGCGTCGCGATCTGGCAGGGCACCTCCGACACCACCGTCCGACCGGTGAACGCCACCGAGCTGCGTGACCAGTGGACCGACGTCTGGAGCATCGGCCAGACCGCGTCCAGCACCCGGAACCTGCCCGGCGGCACCACGCTGAGCACCTACAACGACAGCGCGGGCAAAGCCGCCGTGGCGCTGTACTCGATCTCCGGCATGGGCCACGGTCTCGCCGTGCAACCGGGATCCGGCACCGATCAGTGCGGTACCGCCGGCGCCTACTTCCTCGACACCGTCTGCTCCAGCTACTACACGGCCACGTTCTGGGGCCTGGACAGCTCCCCCGGCGGTCCCGGCTCCCTGCCCGCTCCCACCGGTGTCCGGGTCACCGGGACCACCGGCACCTCCGCGTCACTGGCCTGGAACGCGGTCGACGGCGCGGCCTCGTACACCGTCCGGCGCAACGGCGCCGTCGTGGGATCCACCGCATCGGCGTCGTACACCGACACCGGGCTGTCCGCCGGCACCGCCTACGGCTACACGGTCACCGCGGTCGACTCCGCGGGCGCCGCCGGTGCCGCCTCGGCGACGGTCACAGCGACGACCACCGGGGCCGCGCCCCGGTGCTTCACCACCGACAACTACCACCAGGTCGCGGCCGGGCGCGCCCACCAGAGCGGTGGCTACGCCTATGCCAACGGCTCCGGCCAGAACATGGGCCTGGACAACGTCTTCACCACCCACACCCTCCAGGAGGCCCCGACCGGCTACTTCGTCATCGCCGACGCCGGCTGCCCCGCGTGAAGCCCCGGATCGGCCGCATCGGCCCGACCGCCCCGGCTCAGCCGGACGCTCGGGCGAGCAGGCCCGTGAGCAGCACCTCGAGCAGTTGGCGGAGGGTGTCGGTGAAGTCCAGCCGCATCGCCGCCGGCTCGGGATCGGTCTCGTAGACGGCGAGCATCGCGGCTGACGGCTGCGAGTGGGTCCACGTCGCGCCGGTCACCATGACGGTGGCACCGGCGAACCGTACGGCGTCGTGCTCTGCGAGCTCGGGCACCCGCTCCCGCACCATCCGGGCCAGCTCACCCACGTTGGTGATCGCGCTGCGCTTGTACTCCGCGGTGACCTTCGGAGAGACGTTGCGTTCGAGCACGCCGGCCTGCGCGCGCACCAACCTCCAGACGGCGGGCGCGACCCTGGGCCGCGACAAGCCGAAGCGCTCGCTGCTCAACAGCCTCGCCATCCTGCCGTCGCAGGGCGTCGAACAGGGCGCCGAGCCGCTGCTGTACGCCGCCACCAGCCCGGACGCCACTCCCGCCGCCTACTACGGACCGGGCGGACGATTCGGACTGGTCGGCCCCACCACCACCGCACGCACCACCCGCCGGGCCCTCGACACCACGGCCAACGCCCGGCTGTGGGCGGAAGCCGAACGCCTCACCGGCGTCACCCTGCCCGCCCTCGCCGCATGACGACCGCGACCCGGTGACTACCGTGCGGGCGGGCCGCGACCCGGCCGGTTCGTCACCGCGGCCCGGTCTGCGATCGCTGGGTCTCCTCCCCGGCCACGGCTCCACGATCACGCCCCCGCCGCCATTCGGCACCCGCACGCTCCGCGGCCGACGACGGGCGGACCGCGGGCACCGGTGGTATCCAGTCCACTGTGGATGAACAACGTGATGTGAACGGCCCGTCCCAGATGTCCCGGCAGCCGCGGCTGCTGTCGACCTCATGCGGCAACTGCTCGTGCTGCGGAGAGGGCGCCTGCGTCAGAGGCCCGGACAACGGCTGCCCGGTGAATCTGGAGAGTGTGACGTCCTGCCCCTGTCTGACGGAGTGACCCGTTCGGCCCAGCGGCCGGATCCCGGTCAGGATGGTCAGCCGCGCAGCGGGAACGTCTCCGCGTCGTGCCAGTGGGCGCCGTCCCAGACGACCAGCTGCACCGCGGTGACGCGGGTCGTGAAGGGAAGCCCGGCCGTCAGATCGGCCTCGATCGTGTCGAACACGCCCGGATCCGGACTGTAGGCGACGGTCAGATGCGGTGCCGCGTCGGCGTACCGGCCTCCGTACGGTTGCGCCTCCGGCCAGCGGTCGGCGACGCCACGGGTGAGCGCCCGGAGGGGGCCGTCCGGCTCGGGGACGAGATGGAGCATCGCAGGGAAGCGTCCGCAGCGACGGAAGGCCAACTCGAACGGGGCGTGAGCGCCCAGTGACTCCCCCAGGGCCTCGGCGACGGAACCATCGATCCGCGGGTGGTCCAGGAACGGGTAGAGCACCGACACGTGCGCCGGGACCCCGGTCCCCGCGGCGGGGTCGAACCGCCGCCGCCACTCCCCCACCAGAGGTTCCGCCTCCGGAACCTTGATGACCAACGCCGTACGGCCGGCCGGATGCCGCGCACTGCCTTCTGACGCCATTGCTCCGGTCACGGTCCCGTCGATCGTTCTGTGGTCACTGCCCAGGAGGCTATCGCAGCCGCCGCCAACCACTCCCCGGCAGCGGCTCGTTGGAGAACCGCTCCGACCTCGCGCACTATCGGTCCAGACCTTGACAGGTCCAGACCAATCGGGTTGAGTGCAGGGCTATCCCCACTCGATCCCCCACTAGGAGTGGCCCCGTGTCAAGAAAACGGATCATGGCGTTCCTCACCGCTCTGATCGTCGCGGTCGGACTGGCGGTCCTCGTACCGCTGGCGTCCACCGCTTCCGCCGCGCAGTGTACGACCGCGTGGAACTCCTCCACGGTGTACACCGGCGGACTGTCCGCGTCCTACAACGGTCACAACTGGTCCGCGAAGTGGTGGACCCAGAACGAGACACCCGGCAACGCGGCGGTCTGGGCCGACCAGGGAGCCTGCGGCAGTTCGGGTGGCTCCGGCGGCACCACCGGCGGCACCGGATCGTGCGACTACCCCGCGTGGGTCGCGGGCCGGGCCTACGTCACCGGTGACGTCGTCAAGTACACCGACGGCAACGCGTACCGCGCCGAGCACGACAATCCCGGCTACGACCCGGCCATCAGCACCTGGTACTGGGAGCCGTACACCTGCGGCGGATCGCCGACCACACCGCCCAGCCAGGGCGGCTTCCCGGTCAGCGAGTCCCAGTTCAACCAGATGTTCCCGAGCCGCAACTCGTTCTACTCCTACAGCGGCCTGACCGCGGCCCTCAGCGCCTACCCCGGCTTCGCCAACACCGGGAGCGACACCGTCAAGCGGCAGGAAGCCGCCGCGTTCCTGGCCAACGTCAACCACGAGACCGGCGGACTCGTCTACATCGTCGAGCAGAACACCGCCAACTACCCCCACTACTGCGACGCGAGCCAGTCCTACGGCTGCCCCGCCGGCCAGGCCGCGTACTACGGCCGCGGTCCGATCCAGCTGAGCTGGAACTTCAACTACAAGGCCGCGGGCGACGCACTCGGCATCGATCTGCTCCACAACCCCAACCTCGTCCAGAACGACTCGTCCGTCGCCTGGAAGACCGGCCTGTGGTACTGGAACACCCAGAGCGGCCCCGGCACCATGACCCCGCACAACGCCATGGTGAACGGCGCCGGCTTCGGCGAGACCATCCGTAGCATCAACGGAAGCATCGAATGCAACGGCGGCAACCCCGCCCAGGTGCAGAGCCGGATCGACGCCTACCAGCGCTTCGTCCAGATCCTCGGTGTCCCGGCAGGCAACAACCTGAGCTGCTGAGTCCCGTTCCTCCGGACGGAACGGCTCACGGACCCGGCAACCTGACTGCCGGGTCCGTGAGCCGTTCGTCCGTTGTGAGGTGTTCGGTCCTCCGTTGTCAGGTGTTCGGTCCTCCGTTGTCAGCAGGTGGGCAGGGAGTCGTCCCAGGCCGGTCCCTTGATGTAGATGTTGCTGATCCAGCCCTGCTGGTCCGCCAGCCGGCTCCAGCCGTCGTTGGTGTAGCCGTCGGCGGTGACGCTCTCGCTGTGCTTCTGGCACACCACGGTCACCTGGGTCGGCCCCGCCAGCGTGGCGACCACCCCGGACCCGGAGGCGGCGTCCTGGTGGACGCGCACATTGGCGCCCCAGGTCGTCCGGGTGTTTCCGTGGGTCTCGCCACCCGGACTGCCCGGATCACCGTCGCAGGCCGGTACGCCGTCGAGCCAGGCGGCACCCTTGACATAGATGTTGGAGATCCACGCCTGGCGGTCGGCGAGATGGCTCCAGCCGTCGTTGGTGATGCCCTCGGCCGTCACCGACTGGCCGTGCACCTGGCAGTCGATCGTCACCGCCGTCGGGCCGGGAAGCAGGTCCGCCCGCGCACTCGTGGCCGTCGGAGCGGTGTGCAGGTAGACATTGGTCCCCCACGTCATGTGATCACCGCCCACGGCCCCGCCGCTGCCGCCCCCGCAGGTGGGGACGTCGACCAGCCATGCGGCGCCCTTGACGAAGATGTTCGACACCCATCCGTTGTAGTTGGGCAGGAAGCTCCACGCGTCGTTGGTGATGCCCGACGCCGTCACCGACTCGGCGTGCTTCTGGCAGGAGATGCCGATGTCCGTCGGACCGGCCAGCGTGGTCACCAGCCGGCCGGAGGCCGACGGGATCGCCCGGATGTTGACATGGGTGCCCCAGGTGGAATGGGCACCGCCGCCCGGCGACGAACCGTCGCAGGCCGGGATGTTGGGGAGCCAGGCCGGTCCGCGGACATAGATGTTGGAGACCCAGCTGCCGCCGATGTCGGGCAGATGCGACCAGACGTCGTTGGTGTAACCCTCGGCCGTGACCGACTGGGCGTGCTTCTGGCAGTCGATACGGATCGCCGTCGGACCGCTGAGCGTGGTGTACACCGGGCCCGACGTCGACGGTGTGGTGTGCGTGCGGACGTCCGTGCCCCAGGTGGAGTTGGGACCGCCGACGCCTCCGCCGCCCCCGCTGCCGGAGCCCGACGGCCGGACCGCGCCCATGTAGTCGTGGTGGTTGGACATGGGTGACACCCGGATCTTCTCGTTGGACTGCGGGGCCTCGGCGATCAGCCCGGTGCCCAGATAGATCGCGGTGTGATGGATGTTCGCGGAGGTGCCGAAGTAGACGATGTCCCCGGCCCGCAACACACTCTCACCCATGGGAGGACCGAACCGCACCGACCACGGCGCACGGTACGCCGAGTCCGCCGTACGGTCACCGATGATGTCGTACCCGGCGGCCTTGTAGTAGGCGAAGCGGACGTATCCCGAGCAGTCGAAGCCCTTGCGGTACGGGTCGTTGGCACTGCGGACGGGGTCGGACTGGTCGACCGAGCCGAATGTCGCCTGCGGCGGAGAGACGCTGTGCCCGCCGCCCCAGGTGTACCAGGTGTCCTGCGCGATGACGGAGCAGGCGGCCGCGATGGCGGCGGCGCCCATCGGGTCGGTGTCGGTGTGCGGTGCGCACGGGGTGTTGGGGTTGGGGTCCGATCCGCCCGATGCGGCGAAGCTGACCGCGGTGGACACCGCCTTGGCCGCCATACGGTTCGCCGTCGCGCCGTGGTCTCCGGCGCCGTACTGGGTGTGCGCGGGAAGGCTGTACGCGAACTGCTGCGCCAGGTCGTCCGTGCTGGGCGGGCCCGGGCGGTTGCAGACGTGGTCGTCGGTGCGGCACACGTCGAAGTACCGGCCGTCGCCGATGAATCCGGCGAAGGCTCCCGGAACATTCAGCCGCCCCAGCAGCCCGCCGTCGGCGACGGCGGCCGTGCCGGTGCTGAAGTCAGGGTTGATGGTGAGCATCGCACCGGCCTGGGCCATGCCGATCTGGCCGTTGTTGCGGCTGGGGTCGGCGACCGTGAGCACGGCGCCTATGGTGTCCGCGTGGGACTGCACGACGGGCAGCTGCAGCGCCGACTTCACGACGTGCGCGCCCATCGAATAGCCCAGCAGGATCAGATGGGGATGGTTGGCGCACCCCGCGTAGAAGTTGACCTCGCTGGCCAGCCGGTCACGGCCGATGCCCAGCCCCGTCCAGTAGTCCGGCAGGCCGCCGGGCCACGGGCGGGAGATCAGTGACGCCGGGTACTTGAGGTTACGGACCTTGATCGCCTGGTCCTGGACGCCCTTGTCGTGCAGGGACTGGACGATCCCCGCGATGAACCAGCTGTTGACTCCGCTGGAACCCCACTCCATCCCCGCGCCCTGGTGCGTGGTGTCCTCCTCGGTGCCGTACGCCGAGATCACCACCCAACTGGGCCCGCAGACCGGGTCCCCCGGATCAGGATTCGGATAGTCGGCACGGGCGTCCGGGGCCGCGCCGAGCGTCGTGGTCGCCACCATCGCCAGCAGGACGGAGAGGAGCAGAAGCCACCGTGGCAGCCTCGGCCTGGTAGTCACATTCACTGTATGAGAGACCTTTCCTGCGCTGCCGTTTCTGCACTGCCGCGGCATCGGCCGAAGGGACGCGGGGAACATCACCGCGAAGACCGTTGCCGGTGCACCATCACCTTGCCGGTGCGGGGACAGCATGCGGCGGGGCGGGCGGACGGGCAATCATTTCGAGCACAGGCTAAACGGGCCCTGCGGGAGCGGACTGTCGACCAGGCCCGGCGTTCCCCCGCCCAACAGCCGGAGGCCCAGCGGGGTCGCCGTGTGCAGAACGTACTTGCCGTCACGGCGGCTGGCCACGAGCCCGCCGTCCCGCAGTACCCCGATCTGGTAGCTGACGCTGGGCAGGGTGACGCCGACGGCTTCGGCCACCTCGGAGGTGGTCCGGGCGTTCCGGTTGGCCACCTCGGCCAGTACCGCTGCCCGGGTCCTGCCCAGCAGGCGCACCAGTCCCTGTTCCGTCGCGCCCTCTCCGTCGAGCGGCACCTTCGCCACCGGATAGACGAGCACCGGCGTCAGGCCCGGGTCCGCGAGAGCCGTCGGCCGGCCCCAGCAGAAGTACGAGGGCACCAGCAGCAGCCCACGCCCCGCCAGGTGCAGGTCGCGGTCGACCGGGTAATCCACTTCCAGCGTCGGGGAGTTCCATCGCGCCAGCGGGCGCAGTCCTTCCAGCAGCGCCTGGGTGCCGCCTCCCAGCAGAGTGCTCGCCCGCCGGCCGATATCGTTGTCAACGGCGGTCCGGATACGCGGCCAGAAGGGCTGCAACAGCGCCCGGTGGTAGGTGGCGAGCGCTTTGGTGAGCGGGACGAGCCCGTCGGCTCCCGGCCGGCCCATCGTGGTGGCCCAGACCGGGACCGGACGGGACTCGGCAAGCCGCGTCAATTCGCGGTTCAGTTGTCCTCGGGGAGTGCCGCGCACCTGGTCCAGGCCGGCGAACAGTTCGCCGCCGGTATTGCTCGGTGTGAGAAAGTCCGGAATGTAGCCCGAAGCGGGGATCAATAACCGCAGCAGATGCAGCGCCCCCTTCACGACGGGATCTCTGCGCAGCCGTTCATATGCCGTGCCGCGCCAATGGCCGAAATCAAGCGGTCCCTGTCTGGTCTGCAGACGACAGATACTGCACACCAGTTCCCACAGCGGGTCGGGATGCTGGGCAATTCGAATGTTCTGCAGGTCGTGGGGGGTGAAGTGAACGCGGAGCATGCAGCCTCTTTCGCTCGCAGGCCCAATGCGGGTCGCGGCCGTACCGGTTCGGCGCGGCCATGGGTAAAGACCCGCACCGGCTCTCCAAGGTTGCCCCCTGCCCCGACTTCGCGCGGGGACAGGAGGCGGAACGCGGCAGACCTCGCCCGCAATTCCTCTTTATCGTTGCTCAAGGAGACCGTGTGAGGAGTCCGAGACCGGCGGCCACCGAACTCACCCGGGAGAACGTGGAGTAGGCGGTATCCGGGGTGCAGTATTTGTTGCCGCTGCTCACGATACCGATAACGCGGCCACCGGCGATCAGTGGTCCACCGGAGTCCCCGGCGCAGACGCTCTCCGGCACGGCACTTCGGGGAAGCCCGCAGATCTTCACGGCCGAGGTGGAGGACCACGGGCCGCAGTCACTCATCGGCGCCAGCTTGAGCGTCGCCTCCTTCAGCCGGCGACCCGCGGCGGCCGCATCGCTGTTCGCCACGGCGGTCTCCGTTCCTGTCCGCCCCCAGCCCAGGACCGTGGCCGGGCGCCCGTAGCCGTAAAGGGCGGAATCCGCGGGCCGGGCCACCGGAACGGTCCTGTACGGCAGCGCCCTGTCGAGCGTGACGACCGCGGCGTCGTAATCACCCGCGAAACCCTGGTAGTCCGGGTGGACCTTCACCTTCACCGCGTGCCGGACCTGCCCCTTCGTGGTGCCCAGGTCGGTACGCCCGCCGATGAAGCGCAGGCCGGTCACGTCCATGGCGTCGAAGCAGTGTGCCGCGCTGAGCACCTTGGCGGGAGCGATCAGTGCCCCGGTGCAGAGCTCCTGGTGGTCCGGAGTCTCGATCGCGATCAGATAGGGGTACGTGTCGGTCGTGGCGGGCTTGCCGCCGAGCACCGCCGAGGCCGAACCCGACAGGGTGACGACGAGTCCCGCCGCGGCCATGCCGGCCACCGCGAGACGCACTAAAGCCTTCATCGAATCTCCTGGAAGTGTCTCCGGCTACTGGATCACTGAGACGAGACCGCGAGACGCCTGGTTGCACCCCGGCCGGACAGCGGCGTCATCATGTCCGGATCCGGCTGGCCCGTGCCCCTTGCGGATGCGAGCCTGAGCAGGTGACTACGTATTCCGCTGTACGGACCACGGGGATCTACTGCCGGCCGGGTTGCGGGGCCAAGCCGCACGCCGAGAACGTCCGCACCTTCGAACTGGCGGGAGCCGCGGAGGCGGCCGGCTACCGGGCCTGTCTGCGCTGCCGCCCCTATCGTGTCGCCGGCACCGTCGCCGACGACACTCCCGAACTCGTCTGCCGGGCCGTCCAGCTCATCATCGGCGGCACGTTGGACGAGGCCAACGAGGCGGCGCTGGGCGCCCGGCTCGGCGTGTCCGCGCGCCATCTGCGGCGGATGTTCCACGACCACCTCGGGGTGACACCGGACCAGTTCGCCCGCTCACGGCGTGCGCACTTCGCCCGGCGGCTGCTCGACGACTCCGACCTGTCGATCGCCGAGGTCGCCTTCGCTTCGGGGTTCGGCAGCCTGCGCCAGTTCAACCGGGCGATCCGGGAGGTGTTCCGCTCCGCGCCGAGCGATCTGCGGGACCGGCGGCGGCGCGGAGACCGGCTCACCGCCGACGGCGGACTCGTCCTGCGCATGCCGTTCACCGCTCCTTACGACTGGGACGCCACCCTCGATTTCCTCGCCGAACGAGCGGTCCCCGGTGTCGAGTCGATCGAGTCGGGCCGGTACCGGCGGACCATCGCGCTCGACGGGGCGCCCGGGATGCTCGAGATCGGGCCAGGAGGCTCCGATCACCTCCGACTGCGAGCGCACCTGCCCTACTGGGAGGGCGTCATCCATGTCGTGGAACGGGCGGCCCGGCTCGTGGGTATCGACGCCGACCCGGTCCTCCCGTCGGCGCAGCTCATCGCCGACACCGCACTCGGTCCACTGATCACCTCCCGCCCGGGGGTACGTGTCCCGGGAGCGTGGGGACCGTTCGAGGTCGCCGTGCACGCGGTGCTCCGCCAGGAGTTGCCTGCGCAGCGGGCCCGCGCCGCGCTCGGCGCGCTGGCCCGCGCCTACGGGCCGCCCGTCGACGGACTCGGACACGGGCTCACCCACGCCTTCCCGTCGGCTGGGACCCTCGCGGACGTGCCCCCGGACGCGTACGGACTGCCGGACGGAGCCGGCGGGACCGTCAGTGCCCTGGCACGGGCGGTGGTCTCCGGGTCCGTCCACCTCGACGGCGGCGAACCACTGGCGGAACTCGTGGCATCGCTGGTCACGGTCCCGGGCCTCGGCGCCGCCGCCGCGCACCATGTCGCCCTGCGCCTCGGCGCACGCGACGCGTTCCCGGCGGGAGACCCGGACGTACGGCGAGCGGTGCAACAGCTCGCATCCTCACTCGAAGTATCCGATTCACCCGGCTCACCCGACTCGTCCGCTGATCTCGATGCCGTCTCCGCGCCCTGGCGTCCGTGGCGGGCGCTGGCGACGGTCCACCTTCTCGTCGGGGACCGCCACCAGGCACCACGCACCGCCCCGTCCGACAGCCGCTGAAGCGGACCGTCAGCGCAGCAGGTCGTTGAGCTCCCCGTAACCCATCGCCGCTTCGAGCGAGACGTAGGTGCCGGAACCGAGCAACTCCCTCGCCGCGTCCGCCGCCAGACCGTAGGCGGCCTGGGCGACGGCCGAACCCACACTGATGCGTGCGACACCGAGCGCCGCGAGTTCCGCGACGGTCGGCGCCCCCGGGTGCGCCATCACATTGATCGGCAGCGGCCCGTCGACGAGTGCGCGTATCGCCTCGGGATCGATGAGGCCGGGAACGAAGAGCAGGTCCGCTCCGGCCGCGGCGTACCGCTCGGCGCGGGCCAGGGTGGCTGCGAGCCGTTCGCTCGGCGCACCGACTCCGGCGAGGTAGGTGTCCGTCCGGGCGTTGATGCACAGATCGACGTCCGCGGCCCGCGCGCTGTCCCGGGCGGCGGCGAGCCGATCGGCCTGTGCGGCCGGGTCGAGGAGCGGCTCGCCCCGTACACCGGGGCTGTCCTCGATGTTGACGCCCACGGCACCCGTGGCGAGGACCGCGGTGATGGTCGACGCCACCTCCTGCGGGGTCGCGCCGTATCCCGCCTCGATGTCGGCGGTCACCGGAACGGAGACCGCGGCGACGATGCGCCGCAGGGCGTCGAGAGCGGCGGCGCGGCTCATGCCGCCCCCGTCCGGCACTCCCACCGCCCACGACACCCCCGCGCTCGTGGTGGCGATCGCGGTGGCACCGGCCGCCTCGATCGCCACCGCCGAGCCCGGGTCCCACGCGTTGGGCAACACCAGCGGGGGTTGAGCGTGCAGGGCGCGCAGGACACGCGCCTGTTCCTTCTGATCGAGCGCCTTCACGGGGCCCTCCTGGTTCCACGGGTTCGGGCGGGCCGAACGACCCTCCACCAGGTAAGACTCTCCCGGTCCGCCATCACCGGTCTGGCCATATCCGGTCACGCGCCCGCCGTGCTCAGGGGCGCGCCCGGCGCTACGGGTGGTACAGCGCGCGAGCCCGCCCGGCGTCGGCCGGACCGTCCTCAGGGATCCGCAGGAAGTACCGCAACTGCCAGGCCTGGCTAGCGCGGGCCTGGCGGTTGACCGCGGTGGCCCAGGGCGGGTAGACGCGGAAAGCCCGTTTCCCGCCCACGCCGTTCCTGGAGACGACGTCCCGTTCGCCGAGCACTTCCCTCGGAAACACGAACTGCCCGAAGTGCTGATCCTCGCGGGAACTGACCACGAGGAGGTCGGCCGCGTCCGTGGAGTCGAACGGCTGGATGGGCCCCTCCGGGGACCGCTTCCACACGGTGACGAACTGCCCGATCTTCGTCGGGGTTGTCCTGGCCACCCGGAACCGCACGGAGGCGCCGTCCAGCGTGAACTCGTGCGCACCGTAGTCGGCACTCTCCGGCTCGGGTACCGGCCGGGAGCAGACGAACCCGTTGACGTCGTACACCCATGTCTTCGCCGCGAGCAGATCGCTGTGGAGCGGCCCGGCGGACGAGGTCCACGGCTCGGGACCGGTGCTCGTCCCAGGGCCGGTGCTCATCCCTGATCTCCGGTTTCGGCGTCGCCGGCGGTGGGCCCGCCGGCCTGCGGTTCCAGGGTGCGCATGAACATCTCCATCGTGAGGTCGGGTGCGTCTCCGAACCTAGCCGAGGGCACTGTCAACGGGTCGGAGCGGCCGCCGGGGTCCCGGGGAAGCGGCCGGCGCACGACGGCTCGCCGCCCCCGTCGGCTGGCCACCGCCGCCTTCGCCCGTCACACCCGGTCGATCCGCCACCCGTCCCGCACCCTGGACCCGGCGGCCGACCCCTTCCCCCTGCGGCTGACCGACGACGTCCATCTGTGCGGGCACAGCTCCTCGCACACCGCGGGAGCCGACGCGTATCTCCTGCAACGCCCGTCCGGGCAACTGATGATGGTCGACACCCCGCGCTGGAACAGCGGGCCGGCCGCGCGGTACGAGGCGCGGGGCCCCGTCACCGATGTGCTGCTGACCCACCGCGACCACGCGGCACACGGCCGGCGGTACGCCGACCGGTTCGGCGGCCGGCTGTGGATCCATGAGGGCGACCTCGACGCCTCCCCGGACGCCGATCACGTCATCCGGGGCAGGGTCGGGGTGTCGGGGGTCACCGTCCGCGTATACCCAAAATTTAGCGACTTGTCAGTGCCGCCTGGCAGGATCAGTGTGCTCGGTCCACGAGCGCTACGGGGGATGTACGGGGGATGGGGACAGCATGACGGAATTCCTATGGCCACGGGGGGCGGACGCGGAGGACACCGCCGCGTTCGAGGCCTGGCTCGACGCGCGGGGTTGGGAGATCGACCCGACCATGTTCATGGCCGGAGTCGGCGGTCCTGCGGTCCAGGTGCGCCGGATCGGCGAGACGTGGCAGGACGGGGACGACGGGCTGCTGATCCTGCCGGGCGAGTCCGTGACGTTCGACGCCTGGCGGATGAGCGTCATACGGACGACCGGTATGGGCATGCTCTGCCGCAGCTCGTAGGCCGTGTCTTCAACGTCCCGGATCGCCCGGCCGTCGCGGGGGACGCGCGGCCGGGCGGATCCGGTGTGCCGGTGGGCGGTCGGGGATGTGCGGTCGGTGGCGGTCGGGTTGAGGGCTTGACCTCAAGCGCGCTCCAAGTGACAGGGTTCGCGACGTTCCCCCACTTCCTCGCACCCCTGCGGAGCACTCATGCGTTTTCGTACTCTGGGCCGCCGTCCCGACGCCACTCCCGGCCCCGGTGTCAGCACCCTGTGCCTGGGCGCCATGCCCTTCGGAACCCATGTCGACGAGGCCACGGCCTTCGCGATCCTGGACCGTTTCGTGGAGCGCGGCGGCACCTTCGTCGACACAGCCAACTGCTACTCGTTCTGGGAGGACGGCGGGCGCGGCGGTGAGAGCGAAGAGCTGGTCGGCCGGTGGATGACCGCGCGCGGCAACCGGGACCGGATCGTGCTCGCCACCAAGGTCGGCGCCCAACCGACAGGTCCCGGCGACTGGCCGGGCAACGCCGAGGGGCTCTCGGCGAAGGCCATCCGTGGTGGCGTCGAAGGCAGTCTGCGCCGACTGGGCACCGACCGCGTCGACGTGCTCTACGGCCACATCGAGGACCGCGCGACGCCACTGGCCGAGACCGTCGGAGCATTCGGTGAACTGGTCGCCGAGGGGACCGTCGGCATCCTGGGCGTCAGCAACCAGGTCACCTGGCGCATCGAACGCGCCCGGACCCTCGCACGCGAACACGGCCTGGCCGGATACTCCTGCATCCAGCAGCAGTACACCTATCTGCGCCCCAAGCCCGGCGCGGCCTTCGGAACGAAGGAGCACGTCACCCCCGAACTGCTCGACTACGTCCGCGCCGAACCCGACCTGACGCTCCTCGCGTACACCCCGCTGCTCTCCGGCGCCTACACCGACCCCGCCAAGTCCGTGCCCGAGCAGTTCGACCACCCCGGCGCCGCCGCCCAGCTCACCGCGGTGCGCGAGGTCGCCGCGGAAACCGGGGCCACGGCCGGGCAGGTCGTCCTCGCCTGGCTGCTCGGCGGCGAGCTGCCGATCATCCCCATCATCGGCGCCAGTTCCACCGCCCAGCTCGACGAATCCCTCGACGCACCGGACCTCGACCTCACCCCGTCCCAGCGCGACCGTCTCGACCAGGCCTGAGATCACGTCACACCATGGCACCACTGCGGCAGTTGGGGTTGCCGGGACCCTTGCACCGCTTTCCTCGTCGAGATTTTGCCGAATCCATACCGGGCGGCTTTTCCCGCGAGCGAGAGCCCGACCCGGGTGCGGCCCTGGTCGGTGCAGCGGTCGAATTTTTGCCGGGCCGCCGTCCGCGTCTCCCGCCGGTCTTCAATTCTCGCCGTACGACGGGCAGTTCCATGGCCCGCGGACGCGAACCCTCGTTCTCGGGGATCCCGCCACCAGAGCTCACCGGGTGACGAACCCACGCCCCCGGCGGCGGGTGACACCGCGCCCCCGGGCTTCGAATTGAGGGCGGACACGCCTTGACGATCCATGCGTCCCTGCATTTCGAATACCGGTCATTCATAAAGGGTTCGACACAGCCGGACGACGTCTCCCTCCAGGCTTCACATCAGGCCGTATAAACGCCTGTTGCCCCATCGCGTAACCCTGCCACAGACTGAAGGAGTCAACCGGAAGGCCTGAAACACCCCTGGGAGGAGGCAGTCCAATGGAGCTCAACATCCGAGTAATCGCCCAGTGCGTATCACCCGTGCGCTGGGTCCACGTCCGGGCGGCGATCACCATCATCGTGATCGTTGTCCTGGTTCTCTTCGGGCACGGCGAGACGTCGATGTTTGACGCCCTCGCTCGCCGTCCCTGAAGTATCCGCAGTACAGCAGCATCCGCAGTCCTTTGGAGGGGCTCGGTCGCCCACCGGCGGCCGGCCCTTTCGTCATGTCCTGGGCCCGCTCGGCCGGCTGTGCCCGCCGACCGCCCGGGCGACACCTTTTCCCGCCATTGCCATCCAGCTAAAGGACGGCAGGCACAAAGAAACGTTCGTGCCGGTCAAATGGAAAGGACGCGCCGGAAAAGAGCGCTCTCAGAATCGGAGGGGTGCGTGACGGGAAGTTCATCGACCTCGGCCCAGGCATGGAACCGATAGGGATCGTCGACCGTCCCGATACACCAATCGAGCCGCCGGCCCAGCAGCGCCATCGCCACGACGGCGCTCAGGGAGAGTTCGAGGCAGGCGGCCCGTCCGGGGAATCGGCGTGCCACGGCCTCGACCGCGATCACCGCCCACAGCGCCTGCTCCTCGGTGGCGGCCGCCCGGCACCATCGCTGCCGTGCCCCGACCAACGCGACGGTCAGCCGGAACGGGAGTCGTAGCAGCAGCAGCGCGATGGCGAACGCCAGTTGGGGAAGCCCCCGATGGGACGGTCGCCGCGGTGCGGTGCGTGCGACCGGGAACTTCTCGGCCCGCTCCCCCGGACCCGGCCACTCGCCCGGACCCGGTCGCTCGCCCGGCTCCCCGGACACCACCAGCCCACGCGCGGCCAGCCCGGCGGCCAGCTCCTCCGCGTCCGACCGGACCTGGGTGCGCCGCTCCCGTGGGTAGCGGTGTGCCATGGCGTCGACGGCGGAATCG
This sequence comes from Streptomyces sp. H39-C1, assembly GCF_027158125.1. Classification (NCBI taxonomy): domain Bacteria; kingdom Bacillati; phylum Actinomycetota; class Actinomycetes; order Kitasatosporales; family Streptomycetaceae; genus Streptomyces; species Streptomyces sp. H39-C1. The sequence goes on along the minus strand of NZ_JAPVLS010000002.1, from coordinate 24,949 downwards.
AAGTCGCCGGTGCGCTGCCACTCCTGCCAGAGCGTGTGCGCGGTGGAGTTCAGCGCGTACCACTGCCCCGAGTGCGCGTTCAGCAGAACGCTGCCGCCGTGCGGGGAGACGCTGTCATGGATGTGCGCGGGAATGTACAGGTCCGGCATGGGTGCCATCTCCTCAGGAAGGTGGGTCGGTCCGCAGGGGGCGTCGGTCCAGACCCCGTAGCCACAGTTCGGCACTCAGCAGCCGGTTCAGCGCGGGCAGCGGCGCCCGGATCCCCATCAACACCCGGTCGAGCGAGCCGATCACGGCCCCCTGGTCGATGATCCCGAGGTCCGCCAGCCGCGAGCCGGTGAGCAGCGATCTGATCTCCTTCGCGTGCAGCCGCGCGCCCTGGTAGTCCTCGGCCGTGTAGTTCCCCTTGCCGCGCCTCGTCAGCACGGGCTCCGGCACCAGACCGGCCAGCGCGGCTCCGAGCAGTGGCTTGACAGCGCGGGGGTCGGCCCGGTGGTACGACGGCAGTCCCGTGCACGCCCTGACCACGTCGTTGTCGAGGAACGGGGCGTGCGGCCACACCTCGAACTCACGCGCCGTGTCCGACAGTTGCTGTTGGACGGTGGCCGCGATACGGAGTTCGGTGAGAGCCGTCCGGTCGCCCACTCCGACGCCCGGTGTCACCGTCTCGGTCCGTGCGCGGCTTCTGGCCAGCTCGGCCAGCTCGCCCCGCATGGCCCCGGTCAGCCAGCCGGCCTCGGATCCCGGGTCCGGCCACCAGGCGATGGTGTCCAGCCACTGCGGGATTCCCTCCGCCGGCCGTTCCAGTCGGTCGGCCAGCCGTTGCAGCGCTCCGGCCGGAGAGGTTCGTGACAGGCGCAGCGCGCGGGCGGCCACCGCCGTGGGCGCTTCGCGGCGGGCTTTCGCCACATCGCGGCAGTGCCGCCCGAAGGTGCGCGGTCCGCCCTGGCGTGCGAGGTCCGCCAGATAGCCGGCGGCCGGTACGAGGAGGGCGTCGCCGCCCTCGCCACCGAGGTGGATCGCGCTGCCTCCTGCGGCGATGCCCGCGAGCCGGACCCGGAGCCGGGCGCTGTTCACCGCGGCCGCCTCGGGCTGGCCGGCCGGGCGCACCTGATCCAGCCCGTGGTAGGTGAGGGTCTGCCGGGAGCCGGGAAGAACGGTCAGCTCCAGCCGCCCGTCGAGCCGGGCGAACCGCTCGGCATGCTCGAGATCGCCGGCGGGGGCGTCCGGGTGGTGATAGACGAAGACGGGGAGCGGAGTACGCGTCCGGTGTGCGGCGAGGAAGGCGAGGGAGGTGGAGTCCAGACCGCCGCTGAAATCCGCGGTCAGCCGCTCCCCCAGATCCACGCGTGCGCCGACCGCGGCCGTCAGTGCCGCCCTCAGCGCTTCGGCGCCGTCCGCGAGCGACACGTGGCGGTCAGGGATCAGCGGATCGTAGGTCCATGTCTCCGGATGACCCGCGGCGTCGATCCGCAGCGCCTGGCCGCCACCGAGCCGGTGTACACCGTCGAGGACGGAGCGCTCCCCGAACAGGGGGTCGGCGGTGGGGCACAGGATCTGGGCCGCCAGGGTGGCGCGGTCGGGCCGTGCGGGGATTCCCGCCGCCGCTGCCGCGATGGCGGGTCGGGAGCCGAAGGCCACCCGCCCGGGTACGGGGCAGTAGTACAGGGGGAATTGGCCGGCCAGATCGGTGAACGCGAGGAGTCCGTCGTCCCGCGCCATGATGACGAGGTAGCTGCCGGGCCACCGGATGAGGGCTTCCCACCGGTCGCTCTCCACCGCCTGGACGAGTCCCGCCGTGAGCTGTCGGTCGTCGGCGAAACACTGCCCCAACGTGACGAGGCCGGCCCCCTTGTAGGTCACCCCTCGTAACTCGCCCGATCGCCACCGGCCCCAGGACCACAGGGAGGACAGCCCCGGCCAGACCCTGCTCATCCCGTGCGCCGGGAAGTCCGCGTCCACGGATTGCGGGACGGCGGCGGGTACGGGAAATGTGCCGGCCACGTACGGCGCACACTGTGCGGGCAAACGGGTCAGCAGGGTCATCGCGCGTCCCGGGTCGGAATGTGCTGCGATTTCACCGGGCCCTACCAATAATACTGTGAGTTGGCGTCCGCATTGCCGCTGGAGGAACTCCCCAGGGTCAGTTCCCGTACATGGCCAAGATCGGCGAGGAGCGGGGCCTCGTAGACTGCGGGCCCGCTGTCCTCGGCTGACCTCGGAGAACCCGGTCCGCACTGGACACAGAGGTCATCGGAACACTCGTTCCGCGAAAGGAAAGACATCATGTCTCCACAATGGGTCGGCAGTCATCAGTTCGCCGCGTAGCCCCGGACCGTTGGACGTCGGGGAACACCGTACGGCAAGATGAAACTCTACCTGGACTGATGCATCATCAGTTGCCTGATTCCGCCAACGCTGCACGCGGCTTGTCGCACATCCAGTCGAGGAGTGCCACGTCAGGAACGGCACGGCCTTCGGTGCCGAATAGCGCGGGAAACGGTACGGATCGCGAGTCGATGACATGGGCTCAATTAATTGAACCGGCCGGCCGACGGATTTCCCGTTCCGACTTCAAATCGAACCCGCCTGTCAGCTCTTCTCGATCTCCTCGTCCGAGAGGATCGAGCTGAGCCCGAGGACCAGCGCGCCCAGCGCCTCGGCCCGCTGCTTCAGGTTGCTGAGCCGCAGCTCGAAGTCGGTCGACGGGTCCACGGCGCCCGACAGCGCGAACCGCTCCAGGGCCTCCCTGCAGGGCTTCAGGACCAGATCCTTGGCCGCGGCGAGCTGGCCGCCGAGCACGATGACGTCGGGGTTGAAGAGATTGCAGAGTTGCGCGAGCGCCCTGCCGAGCAGCCGCCCCGCGTCCTGCAGGGCACGCACGCACACGGCGTCGTTGGCATGTGCCTTGGCGATGAGCGCCGCGAGGGAGCCGGGCAGGTCCGCCGAGTTCCCCAACTGCGACTTCCTGACCTGGTCGATGAGGTACTCGGCGCCGATGATGGTCTCCAGGCAACCGCGGCCGCCGCACTGACAGATCACCCCGTGCGGATCCATGGTCAGATGGCCGAGCTCGCCGGCGATACCGCTGCGGCCCCGCAGCAGGTTGCCGCCGACGATGAGACCGGAGCCGATCCCGGTCGACGCCTTCACGTAGACGACGGTCTCCAGGTGGTCGCTCCCGCCGTAGGTCTGCTCCGCGAGAGCGCCGAGGTTGGCGTCGTTGTCCATCACCACACGGACCCCGAGCGCCCTGGCCAGCTCTATCGCCGGGTCGCCCCCCTCACCACTCCAGGGAGGCAGCACCGGGGCGGCGAACGTCCCGCTCCGGGGATCGATCATCCGGGGCACGGCGATGCCCACGGAGATGATGTCGTCCGACGTGCGGCCCGTCTCCGCCACCGCTTCCTCGATCATCCCCTTGACGAGCGGAATCACGTGCGCGAGGCCGCGGTTGGCCCCGTCGGTGCTCTGCTGCACCTTGACCCGGTCGTACTGCTCGTCGACCCGCCGGGCGATCACGGTGACGTGGTTGAAGCCCAGGTCGACCCCGACGGCGACATTGACCGCGCCCTGCAGGCAGACCCGGACTCCGCGGCCCCCCTTGCCCTGGGCGGCCGAGTTGCGCTCCATCCGGACGATGCCGTCCTTCTCCAGGTCGCGCACGGCGGTGGAGACCGTGGCCTGGGACAGGATCGTGCGACGCGCAATACCGGCCTGCGTATCCGGTTTGATCATGATGGCGAGGATGATCCGCTTGCGGTTGCTGTCGCGGTGACTCACGGCGGGACGGAGGTGCGCACGTAAGTCAAGCATGGAGTCCCCCGACGACCAGCAGTGATGATTACAACGAAGTTGAAGGCAATAATAATGTCAGGTGTATCTTCAATTCAATTGATTCACCACATCGAATCCAAGTGTTCCAAAATATCGAACATGTACACCCGGAAGTCGATCAGCCTCTTCCGATCTTGGCCGTAAACCGATCCCTCCGACGAGTGTTCCGGCGGTCCTCCAGCGGAACTTGAGGGGTGGCCCGGCGCCTCCCGAGACGGATTCCAGCACCGCGCGAGTCACCGGTGACAGACCTGGACGGCCCGCCTCGCGCGGTAATCCCGCGAGTCCCCCGGCCCCACACCCAACGATCTCCGTGCTCGACATGAATGCCCTTCAGCGGGGCGATGTACTGCTCCAGGCCGCCGTCGCCGAAGCCGCTCCCGGCGAGAGTGCCATGGCCCGCGGCAGGGTCGACCTGCTGCTCGAACTCGACGACGACACCCTGTTCACCCTGACCAAGGTCGCGGTGACCTTCCTCATGCGGATCCATCGGGCGGAGGGCCAGGAACGGACCGCGCTCCCGGACGACGGGACCGGCCCGAACGACTCCGCCCGGAGTTACACCATCGGGCTGCTCAACGCCTGGTCCGCCCGCGAGGGCAAGTCCGTCAAGTCGCTCTTCGCCACCGCGGCCGCGGATCCGCAACGCCGGGAGGAGATCCGCCGCGATCCGTTCGACTTCGCGATCGAGCGGGCACTGGAACTGGCCACCAAGCACGTCGGCCCGCACACGCTCGTACGGCAGTTGTGCAAGTCCATCGCGCGGGAAGACCGCTCGATGGCCCAGGACTGGCCCTGAGCCGACCGCGGGGCCGCGCACTACCACGGCCCCGCACCCACCTCCGGCTCCTCCTTGGCGCCGCCGGCGCCGTCACCGAGCGGCAGCCGCACCGTGAACTCGCTCCGGCCCGGCCGGCTGCGGGCGGTGACCGTGCCGTCGTGCGCCTCGACCACGGCGGCGACGATGGCCAGGCCCAGGCCCGCACCGCTGCCCGCGCCGGGGCGCCGCCGGTCGGCCCGCGCGAAACGTTCGAAGAGCGTCGCGCGCACCGCCTCCGGCACCCCCGGGCCGTTGTCCGCGACTCTCACCTCGACCGTCCCATCGCCTGACGGTACGGTCCGCAGCCGCACCGCGACCTCGGTCCCGTCCGGGGTGTGGATGCGGGCGTTGGCCAGCAGGTTCGCCACCACCTGCTGCAGCCGGTGGGCGTCGCCGGGGACGGTGACGGGCTCCTCCGGCAGATCGAGCACCCAGCGGTGACCGGGGCCGGCGGCCCGTGCGTCGTCCACCGCGTCCAGCACCAGCCGCGTCAGGTCCACCGGCCGGCGCTCCAGCGGCCGGCCGGCGTCCAGCCGGGCGAGCAGCAGCAGGTCGTCGACCATCACGCCCATCCGCGCGGACTCCGCGGCCACCCGCTCCAGCGACCGCCGTACCTCGGCCGGCACCGGGCCCGGGTGGCGCAGCGCCAGTTCCGCGTGGCCGCGCACCGACGCGACGGGGGTGCGCAGTTCATGGCTGGCGTCGGCCGCGAACCGGCGCAGCCGTTCCTCGCTCGTGTGCCGCTTGGACAGGGCGTCGCCGACATGGCCGAGCATGAGGTTGAAGGCGGTGGCCACCTGTCCCGCCTCGCTGCGCGGATCCGCGTCCGGGACCCGCAGCGGCAGGGCGACCTCGCCGCTGTCCAGCGGCAGCCGCGTCACGGCCGTGGCGGTCGCGGCGACCCTGCGCAACGGCCGCAGCGACCAGCGCACCCACAGCGCCCCGGCCACACCGGTCACCACCAGGGCGCCGCCGAAGACGGCCGCCTCGACCAGTTCGAGCCGGTGCACGGTCTCCTCGACGCCGTGCAGGGGCAGACCGGTGATGAGCACGTCCTGGTCGTCGCCGGCCAGGGCCCTGACCCGGTAGCGGTGCAGGGCCGACAGCCTGATGTCGTGGGCATGGCCGTCGACCGGAACGGCCGCCAGTTCCGCCTTGTCGGCCGCGTTGAGCTCCACCGTGGTGTCGGTGCCGGAGCGCACCACAGCGGCGTCGGTGACCACTCCCGCGAGCAGCCGGGCGCCGAAGGTGCCGGGCGACTGGCGGCGGGTGTCGGCGTGGTTGTCCGCGTCGGGTTCGCCGTGCTCCCCCGCGTGCTCCAGGCTCGCCGGGAACTGGCCGCCCGCGTCGCTGAGCTGCTGGTCGAGGCGCTCGGTGAGAAAGCCCCGCAGCGCGAGCACCGCCGCGACGCCGACGGCGGCGCAGCTGACCGCGAGCAGCACCACCAGCCCGCAGGTCAGCCGGGCGCGCAGCGAGTGCGGGCGGATCACGGGGTGCCCGGCTTGAGGACGTATCCGGCGCCCCGCACCGTGTGGATCATCGGAACGCGTCCGACGTCGATCTTCTTGCGCAGATAGCTGATGTAGAGCTCCACGATGTGGGCCTGGCCGCCGAAGTCGTACGACCAGACGTGGTCCAGGATCTGCGCCTTGCTCAGCACCCGGCGGGGGTTGCGCAGCAGATACCGCAGCAGCTCGAACTCGGTCGGCGACAGCTCGACGGTCTGCCCGTCCCGGGTCACCTCCCGCGCCTCCTCGTCCATGACCAGGTCGCCGACGCTCAGCAGCGCGCCCTCGGGCCGCCGCCGGGTCATGCCCGCGCGGCGCAGCAGCCCGCGCAGCCGGGCCAGTACCTCTTCGAGGCTGAACGGTTTGGTGACGTAGTCGTCGCCGCCCGCGGTGAGGCCGGCGATCCGGTCCTCGACGGCATCGCGCGCGGTCAGGAACAGCACACAGATCCCGGGCTGCCGGTCCCGCAGTCCGCGCAGCACGGACAGCCCGTCGAAGTCCGGCAGCATGATGTCGAGGACGACGGCGTCGGGCTGGAAGTCCCGGGCCGCGGTGAGCGCCGAGGCCCCGTCGGCGGCGGTCCGCACCTGCCAGCCCTCGTAGTGCAGGACCCCGGCGAGGACCTCGAGCAGGTCCGGCTCGTCGTCCACGACGAGGACCCGGACCGGGGTGCCGTCCGGGCGGGTCAGGGAGGGCAGCGGGGGTGCGGCGGGAGGGATGTCCATGGTCCGTCCAGCATGCCGCCCCAACCTCTGAGTTTCCCATGAGACCCGCCCCGGGCCTCCGGTTCAGAGCTGATTCAGAGGTTGCGGCGGCACAGTGGGCCGTCAGCCGACGAAAGGGGACATCGTGGCGACCACCTACGGCCACCGGGCGGCCCGGCGCCGGTCCGCGCCGCCCGGGCCACCCGCGCCGCGCGGCCGCCGCTCACCGGCCCGCTTCATCCTTTCCCTGGTCGGGGCGGGTGCGGTCACGGTGCTGGCGCTGTGGTGGCTGGACACCGCCTCGGTCGTCGGGCCGGCAGGCTGGCTGATCGGCGCGGGCCGGATCGCCGGCCTCCTCACCGGCTACGGCTGCGCCGTCCTGGTCGCCCTCATGGCCAGGGTGCCCGCCCTGGAACGCGGGGTGGGCAGCGACCGGGTGGCCCGCTGGCACGCGATGGCCGGCCGCTACACCGTCTGTCTGCTGCTGGCCCACATCGTCCTGATCATCTGGGGCTACGCGCTGCAGGCCCGCACGAGCGTGGTGCGGGAGACCACGACCGTGGTGCTGGACTATCCGGAGATGCTCAAGGGGACGGCGGGTGCGCTGATCCTCGTCGCCGTCGGCGTCTTCTCCGCGCGTGCCGTACGCCGCCGGGTCAGCTACGAGACCTGGTACTACCTGCACGTCATGACCTATCTCGCGCTCTTCCTCGCCTTCGGCCACCAACTCGCCCTCGGCGCCGATTTCGCCGGGAACGCGGCGGCCCGGAACGCCTGGTACGCGCTGTACCTCGGGGTCGCTGCGCTGGTGGTGTGGTTCCGCGTTCTCGTCCCCGTCCGGTTGAACGTGCGGCACCGGCTGCGGGTCGCGGCGGTCGTACGCGAGGCGCCCGGCGTCGTCTCCGTCCTGATCCAGGGGCGCCGGCTGGACGGACTGCGCGCCGAGCCGGGCCAGTTCCTGCGCTGGCGGTTCCTCACCGGCGGACTGTGGTGGACCTCCAGTCCGTACTCGCTGTCGGCCGCCCCCCGCCCGGACCAGCTGCGCATCACCGTCAAGGCCGCCGGTGCCCACAGCGCGGCGCTGGCCCTGCTCCGGCCCGGCACCCGGGTCTGGGCGGAGGGCCCGTACGGGGCGCTGACCTCCGCCCGCCGGACCCGTTCCAAGGTGCTGCTGCTCGCCGGCGGGGTGGGTGTCACCCCGCTGCGCGCGCTGTTCGAGACGCTCCCCGCCCGCCCCGGCGAGCTGACCCTGCTGTACCGGGCCCGCACACCAGGGGACCTGGCCCTGCGGTCGGAGCTGGAGTCGATAGCGCAGTCCCGCGGAGCCCGCCTGTACTACGCCGTCAACGCGGCCGACGGCACCCGCGCCGCGATCACCGTCACCGGCCTGCGGACGATACTGCCCGACATCGCACAGCACGACGTGTACCTGTGCGGGCCGGAAGGCATGGCGCAGGAGTCGTACGACGCACTGCGCGCGGCCGGTGTGCCCGCCGGCCGCATCCACCACGAATCCTTCGAGCTGTGAGCGCCATGCGAACCCATCCCCTGCGCCGCATCGTGCTGAGCGCGGCAGCCACCGTGACCGGCGTCGTCCTCCTGCTGTCGCTGAAACCGCACGCGCAACACCAGTCGGTGGCGCAACAGAACCCGAACCAGGGACCCTCCCCCACAGCGGCAGGGTCCGCCCCGTCGGCGTCGGCGGGTTCGACGTCCGGCGGGGTCCGGACCGTCGACGGGGACACCATCCAGACGCGGTTCGGGCCGGTACAGGTGCGGATCACCCTGACCGGGTCGAAGATCACCGCGGTCACCGTGCTCCAGGTACCCGACGAGAACGGCCGGGACCAGGAGGTCGCCGAGTTCTCCGTTCCGCAGCTCACCCAGGAGGCCCTCGACGCCCAGAGCGCGGGCATCGACACCGTCTCCGGCGCGACGTACACCAGCGAGGGGTACATCCGCTCCCTGCAGAGCGCGTTGGACAGATCCGGTGGCTGACACCCCGGATCGGCTGCGGCACGTGGAGCACGTGATGGGCACCGTGTTCTCGTTCGACGTCCGTGGTGACACGGGTCCGCGCACCCGTACCGCGCTGGCCGCCGCCACCGCCTGGCTGCACCACGTGGACGAGGAGTTCTCGCCCTACCGGACCGGCAGCCAGGTCAGCCGGCTGGCCCGCGGCGAGCTCACCCCCGACGAGTGCTCGGCGGAGGTACGGGAGGTGCTGCGGCTGTGTGCGGACGCAGAGTGGCTCAGCGGCGGCTGGTTCAGCGCCCGGTACGCGGGAGGGATCGATCCGACCGGTCTCGTCAAGGGGTGGGCCGTGGAGCGGGCGGCCGCGATGCTGCACTCCGCGGGTGCGCCCGCCGTCTGCGTCAACGGCGGCGGCGATGTGCAGCTGCACGGCGGACCCTGGCGGGTGGGGGTGGCGGACCCGCTGCGGCCCGGTGCCGTGGTGACCGTCGTCGAGGCCCGGCACACACTGGCCGTGGCCACCTCCGGCCCCGCCGAACGCGGCTGCCACATCCTCGACCCGCACACCGGCGCACCCCCGGCCGATGCCCTCGCCTCGGTCACGGTGGTCGCCCGCGGCCTGACCGACGCCGATGCCTGGGCCACCGCCGCCTGCGCAATGGGCGCGGACCGGGCCCGCGGGTGGCTGGAGGACCTGCCGGGAGCGGAGGCCTTCGCGGTCACGTCCGAGGGTGGTACGTGGCAGACCAGTGGCTTCGCGCGGACCCACTCCGGCGCGAACACGGCCCGGGAACGCTGAAGGGCCCGGCCGCTGGTCGCGGCCGGGCCCTTCCGTACCCCTTGTCAGCTGGTGTAGTAGCCGGTCAGGTCGGCCAGCAGGTGGACATTGCCCAGGAGGTTGTAAAAGTCGACCTTCCCGTTCACCACCGGAACCACGACCAGGTTCGGAATCGTCTGCTTCGCCACGAAGTTGAGATTCGAAACCCCCGGCCGCGGCTGCCCGTCCGGATAGACACTCACGAAGCCACCGGAGGTCGGCGCGACCGCCGTCACGTTCAGGACCACCGCCGTCACACCCGTGGCCGGCAGCCCCGCGCGTCCGGCGATCTGCAGGGTGATGGTGCCGCCGGGGCCGACGGGGGCGTGGATGCCTCCGGTGCCGGAGCGGGTGTCGAGCACGCGGGTGGGTCCCGCGGTGTTGAACACCGATCCTGTGGAGGTGTAGTAGCCGGTGAGGTCGGCCAGCAGGTCAACGGTGCCCAGGAGGTTGTAGAAGTCGACCTTCCCGTTCACCACCGGAACCACGACCAGGTTCGGAATCGTCTGCTTCGCCACGAAGTTGAGGTTCGAGACGCCCGGCCGGGGCTGCCCGTCCGGATAGACGCTCACGAAGCCACCGGAGGTCGGCGCGACCGCCGTCACGTTCAGGACGACCGCCGTGACTCCGGTGGCCGGCACGGCACCGACGCCCGCGACCTGCAGGGCGATGCTCGCCCCCGGACCCACCGGAGCCTTCGCCGCACCCAGCCCCGACCGCGTGTCGAGCACCCGCGTCGGACCGGTCGGCGTGTACGTGCCCGTCGGGGGCTTGGCCGCCTCGACGGTGGTGACATCACTCGCCTTCACGAAGGCGATGCGGTGGTTGTAGCGGATCGGGTAGTACGTCGTCGTGCCGACGACCAGGGTGTGGTCCCCGGGCGCGTCCATGTTGACGTTCTGCGCGTAGAAGAAGTCGCTCGCGATCGGCGCGTCGGCGACATAGGCCTGGCCGGCCGGCATGGTGTAGCTGGTCGCCACGACCTGCTGCTTGGGGTCCTTGCCGACGGCGGAGAGGACGGCCGGGTACGCGGACTCCTCCGGGTAGGAGCGGCCGTAGACCGGTACGGCGGCGCTGCCGGCGGGGGTGACGACCTTCTGCGCGGTGCGGCTGTTGGCGACGGCGTTCTGTCCGCCGGGGTTGAAGAACCACGCCTTCTGGCCCGCGTACCAGATCGCCGTCCAGTCGCCCTGGACATCGGCGACGATGAAGGTCTGGCCGGAGACCGCCTTGTCCGTCCAGTCGGCTCCCTGGATGGTCCCCGTGGCCCCCTTCTTGGCGACGAGAGCGTCCTTGATCAAGGCCGCGGAAGCGGACGGGGAGGTCCGCAGATAGACGAAGTTCGCCGGACGTGCCGGGCACGGGCTCGTGGACGTCTTGCCGTCGCAACCGGTCACCACGGGCTGGTTCGCCGTGGTGAAGGGCGGAGCGATGGTGATCTCCCCGCCGACGATCGGAGCGCCGTTGCCGCCGAGCGGGGCGCCGAGCAGATCCATGTAGTGCGACCAGTCCCAGTACGTACCGGGGTCGTAGTGCATGCCCGCCACGTAGTCGTCCGTCGGGCCGGTGACATCGTCGTGGCCGATGATGTGCTGCCGGTCGAGCGGGATGTTGAAGCGGGCCGCCAGGTAGCGCACGAGTGCCGCCGAGGACTCGTACTGCGCCTCGGTGTACCAGCTCGCGTTCGTGAGGGCGAAGCCCTCGTGCTCGACGCCGAGGCTGTGCATGTTCAGCACCTTGCTGCCGGCGTGCCACGCCTCGTCCTTGGTGGGCACCACCTGTGACACCAGGCCGTCCTTCGCGCGGACCAGGTAGTTCGCGCTGACGTAGGAGGTCGGGTTCTGGAAGATGTTGACGGCGGAGCTGTAGTCGCTCTCGGTGTCATGGATGACGATGTAGCGGATCGTCTGGCCGTCGGCCGGCCGGTTGGCCTTGTCGTAGTTGCCGTAGACGGCCGGGTCCGCGGCGTTCGTCCCCTGGTAGGCGGCCGGGACGACGTCGCACACCAGACCCGAGGGGCACTCCGCCGCGGCGGCGGCCTTCGCTCCCGCGGCTTTGGCCGTGCGGGTGGGCGCCGGGGCCGCCGGGACGACCGAGGGGGCGGCGGCCAGCGTGACCTGCTGGCCGTCCGCGTTGGTGCGGGTGGCGCCGGTGCGGATGGTCGCGAAGACCCGGTCGGCGAACTGGTTCGCGGCGGCGGTGTCCGGGGACTGGGTGTAGCGCGCGACGGCGTCGTACCACTGGCCCGGGTCGGCGGCGAGCTTCCCGTGCGCCTGCTTCTCGTAGGAGGCGAGCAGGGCCGCACCGCCGCGGACGCTCTCCCGCGGATCGGTGCGGAGCGCCTTGGCGGGCTCGTCGATCAGCGCGGCGGCGGCGTCCAGGGTGTGCAGCGCCGGATCCGACGTCCGGACGGAGCCGACGGCGGCGAGCGCCGCCTTGTCCGGACGGAACCGCTGTGCGGCGCTTGCGCCGCCTTCGCCCCGCTGGTTCAGATCCGCGCGGCGCTCGCTGTCGGTGCGGGCCGGTACGGCCGACGCGTCGACCTGCGTGAGGCCCATGACATTGAAGTTGCCCGTGGCGCTCGGTGCGCCCTGGTGCGATTCCCAGCGCGTCTGGTGGTACGACACGGCGAGCAGCACGCTCTCGGGTACCTGGAACTCCGCGGCGGCGGCGCTGAAGTCCGCCTGCAACGCACGCGACGCACCGGCGGGCGAGGCCGCCTGCCCGTGGCCTGCCGGGGATGCGGAGGCGTACGCTCCGACCGCCAGCGCCGAGACCGCGACCGCCGCGGTGATACCGGTGACTACCCGCGACCGTGACCGGCCGTGTCTTCCCCGCACTGGCATGCTCCCACTGTGTAAGTAACGTCCGGGCGATTCCGGGCCGGGCCGAGCGACAAGGTCTCAGGCCCGGGGACGACTCGCCTTCCGCGCCGACGCTAGCAGGCGGCCGGCAACGTGAGCGGCGGGCGTCGCCCCATGTCCGTTTTCGGGGTGGAGCGGCCGACCGGACTCCCGGAATCCGCCGGGTGGGGGCCGTGTCAGGTGCAGATGCATCTCACTCTGTGGCAGCGGGGACAGACGACACGTCTCCTGACGTCAACGGCCGGCTCCGGTTCCATAACGCGCTCCTGACTCTCCAGCACCGCCACGGCTGTGCCCGGCAGGCTCGTTGTGCTCACTCCTTTAGACGCTTGAGCAGCGGTCTGGGTTCGCCTTTGACGCAACTTCGTGACAGCGCTTGCTCGATGGGCCGCCGTACGCCCGCTCTTGGGAGCCCTCGTCCGAGTTGTACCCCCACTCAGGTTTCGCACAGTGAAGGCGCGGTGGCCGTCGGAATGCTCACGACGGCCACCGTCCGTGCCCGGAACCCTTCCTTCAGCGACTTGGTGACGCTGCGTCGACAATGAGTTCACGGGGTTGTCCGGTCCCGTCGGACGGGACGGCCCAGACGTCGGAGCCGCCCTTGCCCCGCGATCTGGCGTACATGACGGTGTGCTCGTCGAACCACGCGGCCTGGTCGTCGATGCTCGCCGTCTCGGCGAGCGGGGTCTCCAGCATCGTCGCCAGGTCGAGCACGTGGAGCCGCCAGGGCCGCGCCGCGTCGGAGTAGACCCGCTTCTTGAACACCACCCGGGTGCCGTCCGGCGACAGGGAAGGGCACTCGGCGTTCTCACGCAGCGTGTGCGCCTCCCACTTCCCGTAGTCGCCCTGGACGAGGTACGTCTTCCCCTTCGTCGTCACGGTCGCGTAGAAGCGGTTGTCGTCCGCCGCGAAGGTCACCCCCCAGAAGTTGACGTCGGACGCGCGGTAGCGGCGGCCGTCGATGAACAACGGGATGTCCTCGATGTTCAGCACCGCGTAGCCGGTACGGGTATCGAGGATTCCGGTCCAGGTGGAGAAGCCGCCCGTGTTGTAGGAGTCCCCCTGGACGAACACCGTCCAGGAGACCATGCGCCCGCTGGGCGAGACCCGGGCGCGGTTGGGGATGCCCGACAGCTTCACCCGGCGGACCTCGCGCAGTTGACGGTCGACGATCAGCGCGTACGTCCTGGGCACGGCGCCGGTGCTGGTGACGAGGCAGACGCCGGTGCCCGCCGCGCTGTAGAACCGCTCGCAGCCCAGCCCGCTGACCGTACGGGGAGCGCCGGCCGTGTCGGCCGGCACGGCCGCGATGTTGCCGTGGCCGGCCCCGGGAGCGGTGTTCCGGAACAGCAGTTGGCCGGGGCGGGCGGTGTCGATCGGCTCGCCGTGGACGGCGGGGACCGCCTCGCGCTTTGCCGCGTGGACGCTGTAGCCGACCCCGAGCCCGGCCAGCACCAGCAGGGCGACCACCGGTGCGAGCAGCCGGAAGCGGGCGTGCTGCCGGAATGCGGTCATGCGATCGTCTCCTCGTCGTACGCCCGGGCGTTGGGTGATGCGGTGCCAGGTGCACGGTCGTCGGGTGCTTCGGTGCCGCCGGAGGAGTCGGTGTCGTCGGTCCGGGCGTCGTCCGTCGGGAAGCCGAACCTGGCCACCAGGAGGCACACCGCCAGCCCGGTCGCCATCACCGCGAGCCCGGTGCGCGGACCCCATGCCGTCCAGGCAGCGCCGAGGATGATCGAGGACACCACCCGGGCACCCGCCTGACCGGTCTGCAGCAGTGCCATCCCGCTCGTCCGCAGCCCGGCGGGCAGCATCGGTCCTGCCGCGGCCATCAGCACGCCGTCGGTCGCGGCGTAGAACACCCCGTGCAGCAGGAGCGCCGGGATGAGGACGAAGAGTCCGCCGGCGGGTCCGAGCAGCATCGCGTACGCGCCGAGCAGCGCCACATGGCCGCCGAGGAACATCCGGAACCTGCCGGTACGGTCCGCCATCCGGCCGAGCGGCACGGCGAGCAGGAGGTAGGCGCCGGTGGTGCCGAGCGGCAGCAGCGGGAAGTACTCCGGGGCGATCCCCAACCGCCGTTGCAGCAGCAGGTAGATGAAGGAGTCGCTGACCGTGACGAGACCCAGGGCGGCGGTCAGGACGCAGGTGCGGCGGAACGCGGCCGCGCGCAGCAGTCCGAACGCGGCGCGCAGCGCGGGCTCCCGCCGGTCCGGGGGTGGATCCTGCCGGTCCCGGACGAGTGAGACGAGCAGCACCACACCGAGCGCGGCGACGCAGAAGCTGACGACGAACACCGCGTCGTAGGCGGTGCCGGTCGCGGCGAGGACCGCGAAGGCCGCGAGCGGGCCGATGAAGGCGCCGACGGTGTCCATCGCCCGGTGCACACCGAAGGCGAGTCCGAGGGCCTGCGGTGGCGTACTGAGGGAGATGAGCGCGTCCCGAGGGGCGGTGCGCAGGCCCTTGCCCGCCCGGTCGGCGGCCACCACCGCGCCGAGGGCGCCCACCGAGCTCCCCGCGGCCAGCAGGCCGAGTTTGCACACCGCCGACAGCCCGTAGCCGATCCCGGCGACCAGTTTGCGGCGCTGACGGCGGTCGGCGAGATGGCCGCCGACCAGCCGTACGAGGACGGTGGCGCCGGAGTACAGGCTGTCGAACATGCCGAACGCGAGCGGGCTCAGGCCCAGTTGGAGGACCAGGTAGAGCGGCAGTACCGCACTGACCATCTCCGAGGAGACATCGGTGACCATGCTGACGGCGCCGAGTGCGACCACGTTGGCGGGGACCGTACGCAGCAGCCCGGCCCGGCGCCCCGGGCGGAGGCCCGGGGCGCCGTCGGCGGCACTGGTGCTGCTGCTCGCCGAGATGTACATCGGCTACTTCCACCCGCTGATGTCGAGCAGTACGCCGTAGCCGGTGACGTTGTACTGGACGATCACGTACAGATGGCGCCCGGTCGCGTCGAAGACGCCACCGGTGAACGAGCCCATCGGATCGTTGACGGTCGCCACCCGGATACAGCCGTCGCTCTGCAGGTCGGGGTCGGACCCGTCCGGCAGACAACTCCACAGGTCGTTGCCGTGGAAGCCCTGCAGATCGCTCTCGGTGTCACCGTCCTCGTGCACGACCCAGGTGCCGCGGCCCGGCCGGAAGGCCAGGTTGTCGGGCATGTTGACCGCCGGACTGCCCGGGACGAACAACTGGATCTGCGGGATCGCCGCGTTGGTGGTGGCGGCGGCCACCGTCCCGTCGGTCAGGCACACCGACTCGCCCCAGTTCTGCGCCTCGTCCTCGTTTCCCGTCTCGTTGACGCAGGCGCGGACCTGCCCGGCGGCGAGCGCGGTCCCGTCCAGGTCCATGTCCTCCGGCCGGTACAGGCCGGTCAGATGGAGCGCGGCGGTGGCTCCGGTCAGGTCGGGGTCGGTGCGGTCGGGGACGGGGATCCAGGCGCCCTGGCCGGTCTGGGTGCCCTGCCCGTAGTCCCGGCCGCCTTCGTACCGGCCCAGTCGGAGCCCGTAGACCCGGCCGGACGCGAACGGCGACTCGCTCAGCCGGTGGATGGGGCCGACGCCCGCCGCCCGCGGCTTGTCCGGTACGAACTTGAACAGCGCGCCGCCGGGCGCGCCCTTGTCGGGACGGTTCTCGTCGGCGTAGTAGAGCAGGCCGTTGGGCAGCACCGAGATGCCCTCGTAGGACATCCGGCCGACGCCGGGCCGGACGGTGAGGTTCGCCGCCCCGGTGCCGCCGCTGAAGCGGCCGGTGGACCGGTCGAGCGTCACTCCGGTGGTGTGCAGCGGGTCGATCAGCTCGTAGAGCCGGCCGCCCTCGGGGCCGCCACCGGTCTCCTCCCCGATGACGATCGTTCCCCAGGCGGTGCGCCGCACGGGGTCGCAAGCCTCGGTGCCGGTCAGGATCGTCTGGGACCTGCCGGTCGCCAGCTCCGTGCGCAGCAGTCCCGGCTTGTCCGGGTCGCTCTCGTTGCAGCTGATGAGCCATCGCGGGTCGGAGTCGCTGGGCCACAGCGCGCCCTGATCGGTCGTCAGCGGCAGCCGGGCGTTGACCACTCGCGTGTGCAGGCTCTTGGCGAGGGTGACCAGTCGCTCCGGGTGGGCCAGCGCCTCCGCCTTGCTGATGGCCCGGTTCGACGAGTGCGCCAGGTCGCCGGTGACGCCGTGCGGATTGCCGCGGCCGGCGGCTTCGGCCCGGTCCGGCACGGAGCCGGCGAAGATCGCACCGGCTCCGGCCGTCAGGGCCACCATGGCGGCGGCGAGCGCCGTCAGGTGTCGTTTCACGAGTTGTCTCCTTGTTCCACGGCGTTCGCCGTGCGTTGAGCGCGAGCGTGGGTCGGTGGCGGGTGACGGGACCTGTCAGTGGCAGGTGACGGGACCGAAGGTGTCGAGCACCGAGCCGTTGTCGCGGATCAGCTGCCCGGTGTACGTGGTCGGAGTGAGGGTCAGCTTCAGGACGGCCTTGACGTCGGTGATCCGCTTCTGGCTGTTGGGCTGCGCGCTCTCGAAGCCGTAGCTGTCGGCGCCGCCGGTGCCCACGATCAGTTCCCGTACGCCCGCCGGGTCGGCGCCGCCCGTCGCGTTCTGCGGTGCGAAGCGCTCGTAGAGGTGGTCGTGGCCGTTCAGGATGAGGTCGGCGCCGTGGGCGCGCAGGATCTGCCAGACGGGCTTGCTGACCATGTCGGCCTGCGGCCCGGAGCTGTACAGCGGGCGGTGCCAGTACGCGGCGACGCAGCCGTTGGTGTTCTTGGTGAGGTCCGCCTCCAGCCACTTGCCCTGCGCGGAGGTGGCGGACATGGAGGTCTCGGTGTCGAGCGCCACGAAGTGCCAGCCGCCCCGGTCCCAGCTGTAGTAGGTCTTGCCGTCGGGGGTGGCGCGGCTGCCGAAGTACCCCTTGTAGCCGGCCGCCGGGGTGCTGTCGTCGTACTCGTGGTTGCCGGTCGACGGATGGGTCTTGTTGAGGAACCGGCCCCAGGTCGTCCCGTAGTACTTCTTGAAGTCGCTGAGGCTGCCGGTGTCGTACTGGTTGTCCCCGAGGGTGAGGACCTCGTCGGGATTGATGGCCTCGACGCGCTTGGCGGTGTTCTCCGCCCCGCAGTTGTTGCCCGCGGCGCAGCCGGGATCGGCGATGTCACCCGCGGCGACGACCGTGAACGAGGTCGAGCTCTGACCGGGTGTGCCGGTCACCGGTGCGCTCGCGGCGGAGACGTTGCCCGCCGCGTCCACGGCGTTGACGGTGTAGGTGTAGGCCGTCCCCTGGGTGCGGCCGGTATCGGTGTACGTGGTGCCGGTCGCGGTCGCGACGACCGCGCCGTCCCGTGTCACCTGGTAGCCGGTGACACCGACGTCGTCGGTGGACGCGTCCCAGGCGAGGGAGACGGACGTGGCGGTCGTGCCGGTGACGCGCGGGTTCCCGGGCGCGGTCGGCGCGGTGGTGTCCGGGCCGCCGGCCGGGCCGTACACCTCGAACTCCTTGAGGGAGTACCCGTATGCGGTGCCGCGGGCGGTGCCGTACACGCGGACGTAGCGGCCGGCGGTGGCGGCCGGCAGGGCCACCTCGTCGATGCCGCCGTCACCGGTGGTCGTCGAGTACGCCTTGGTCCAGGCGGAGCCGTCGGGCGAGACCTCGACGCGGTACGCCTTGCCGTAGGCGGCCTCCCAGTCGAGGTGTACGCGGGTGAGGGTGTGGGCGGCGCCGAGGTCGACGCGGATCCACTGCGGGTCGAGCCCCTCCTCGCTGGCCCAGCGGGTGGCGGTGTTGCCGTCCACCGCCTTGGCCGCGTTGAGGGACGAGCTCTCGTCGGACGACGAGAGGGCCGGCCTGCCGCGGGACAGCAGCACGTCGCCGGCCGCGAATCCGGACGACGAGGCCGACAGGGTGATGAGCAGGGCGAGAGCCGCCACCAGGCCGTACAGACGGCGATGGCGGGCGGGCAGGAGCAAGGACACGACTGCCTCCGGGCGTGGGAGATTGATCGCGGAGCCCGGCTGCACCGGGACATCGCGAGGCCCACGGCCGGGGCAGATCTCTCACTGAGCGCGTCACATCCGGGGATGCCGCGCCAAGCCGCGTGCAGCGAGAGTGGCAAAGGTCCCGGTGGCCGTCAATAGACGTTAGTAAAGTTTCCTAACTTGTAATTCCGAGCAACTCTCCGTTCACTCCCCTCACATCGCCTCCGCGGCCGGCTCGACCTTCACAAGCCCCGGTGCCGCCTGCGAAACTGGGCGCCGACACCTGAGGAGCGTCCGATCCATGCTGGAACTCGAACCGGAGCCGGGCGACTTCACCGCCTTCTGCCGCGAGATTCACGGGTACGAGCCCTTTCCCTGGCAGACGGCACTGGTGGACCGGGTGGTGAAGGACGGCTGGCCGCGCGCCGTCTCGGTGCCGACCGGACTCGGCAAGACCTGCGTCCTCGACCTCGCGGTGTTCACTGCGGCCTTGGAGCGCGGCCGGCCCGTCAACGGCGCGGGCCCTTCCCGGGCACCGCTGCGGATCTTCTACGTCGTGGACCGGCGGTTGGCCGCCGACGAGGTGTACGACCACGCGGCGCGGCTCGCCCGGGCGCTGCGGTCGGCGCTGTCGGATCCGTACGCCGACCGACCGGCAGCACCGACGGTTCCGGTGGTACCCACGGTCCCGGTGGGCACGGCCACCGGACGGGTCGCGCGGGCGCTGTGGCGCGAGGGCGACACCGATGTGCTGGAGGCGACCCGGATGCGGGGCGGGGTGACCTGGTCCGCGAACTGGGTGGAGCGCCCGGACCGGCTCGCCGTGGTGGTCGGCACGATCGACCAGGTGGGCAGCCGCCTGCTCTTCCGCGGCTCCGGCACCGGCACCCGGCGCCGGTCGATCGACGCCGCCCTGACCGGCACCGACTCACTGATCGTCCTCGACGAGGCGCACGGGTCCGAGGAGTTCGCGGCCGGAGTCCGCGCCGCCTTCGCGCTGGACGGGACGCCCGGGGAACTGCGCCCCGTCCTGGTGACCATGTCGGCGGTCGCCGGGCTTGGGAGCGCCGACGCGCACGGCATCACCGGTGACGACGAGCGTCATCCGGTGGCGGGTCCGCGGCTGCGGTCGGCCAAGCGGCTCCATCCCGTCGAGGTCGGCACGGACGCGGATAGCCGGGATCGGTCGATGGCCGCCTCCCTCGCCGCGTGGGCGCAGCGGCCGGCCGCCGACGGCCAGGTCGTCGGGGTCGTCTGCAACACGCTCGGTCGGGCCCGGGCCGTCCTGGAGCTGCTGCCCGGCGAGAAGGTGCTGCTGACGGGGCGGAGCCGCGCCCTGGACCGGGAGTATCTGCGGGGCCGGTGGCACGACCGGACGAAGGCCGGCCACGAGTCCCGCGACGGCGGCCCGTTCCATGTGGTGACCACCCAGACCGTCGAGGTCGGCACCGATCTCGACTTCGACGCGCTGGTCACCGAAGCGGCCCCGCTCCCGGCGCTGATCCAGCGGCTGGGCCGGCTCAACCGCGTCGGGCGGCGCACCGACGCCCGCGCCGTCGTGGTCCACGGCACAGCGGACGTGCCCGGGCCGCACAGGGACGCGAGCGACGCCACCTGGCGCCTGCTGACCGGGCTCTGCCCGCCGGTCGTCACCGGCCCCGGCGAGACCCCCGAGCTCACCGGCCCCGGGCCGGCCGTCTCCCCCGCCGCGCTGCGCCGGTTGACGGCCGGCCTCGATGCCACGGAGTGGCAGGCGATGCGCGGATCCCCGCCGGTCAGAACTCCCGTGCACGCGGCAGCGCTGGACGCCTGGGTGCGCACCGAACCGGCGCCGGACGCCGACGAGCCGGTCGCCCCGTATCTGCACGGCATCGGCGCGGACGCCCGCCCTGTCGTCAGCGTCGCGTGGCGGACCCGCGAGGCGGGCCTGACCGCCGAGGAATGGCGCAATACGGTGAACCTGTTCCCGCCGGCCGCCGAGGAGAGCATCGAACTGCCGCTGCACGCCGTACGGCGGTGGCTGACCGGCAGCCCGGACGCCGCCGCGATCTCCGACGACGACGCGTTTCCCGGGCCGGGCGAGGAGCCCTCGGACGGCCCGTCAGAGGGCGGGTCCGGTTTGGAGATCCTCCGGTACCGGTTCGACGCGGCAATCGCGATCGTCACGCCCGACGACATCGAGGCCGACGATCTCATCGTCCTGCCGACGGAATTCGGCGGGTGTGACGCGTACGGCTGGAACCCCGCCTCCACCGATCCGGTCGTTGACATCGCGGACCTGGTGGGCGGCGGGGACGGCCGGGCCGGCGTCCGGATCGGCCCGGACCTGGCCACCGCCGTGCGTGTCCACGACCCCCCGCTCGCCTCCCGGGTGGACCAGCTGGTCACGGACATCGCCGCCGACACCGCACCCTTCACCGCCGAACAGCAGGCCCGCTACCGCGGCCGGTTCGCCGAGCTCGCAGGCAGCGCGCCCGGCGACGTCCCGCACCTCAGGGTGTTCAGCGCCCTGGCCCGCGGAGGCCGCCTCCTCACCGTCAACGGCCTCCGGTTGTTCGTCGCCGGCCAGGCCCCCCTCAACGGACCCTCCACGGCCGGTCTGCCGCAGACCCTCGCCGAACACCAGGCCGAGGTGTCCGCGGCCGCCGGACTGTACGCCCGCAACCTTCACCTGGACGGCCGTACGGTCGCCGCCGTCGCCCTCGCGGCCGCCCTGCACGACGAGGGCAAACGGGATCCGCGCTTCCAGACGATGCTGCACGGCGGGGACGAGGACGCCGCCCTCGCCGCACCGGAGCCGCTCGCCAAGTCCGGTACGGACCCGGCCGACCGGGCCGGGTCCGGGACGGCCCGGCGGGCCTCCGGCTATCCGCAGGGGATGCGGCACGAAGCGCTCTCGGCCCGCATCGCCGCACTGCACGCGGCCGGCCGCGACGACATCGACACGGACCTGGTCATCCATCTGGTCGCGTCCCACCACGGGTTCGCCCGGCCGCTGCTCCCGCCGGTCGTCGACCCGGACCCCCGGCACCTCCGTCTGACCATCGCGGGCCAGGAGGTGGTCCTGGGCACCGCCGAGACCGTGGACCGGGCGGGGCCCGCCCGGTTCGAAGCCCTCAACCGCAGGTACGGGCGCTGGGGGCTGGCCCGCCTGGAGGCGCTGGTCCGGCTCGCCGACGTCTACTGCTCCATCCAGCGGGAGATCTGACGGAGCCTAGAACAGCTTCTGGCCGGTGGACCGCCACCGCTCTCCGAACGGCTCGGCCAGCCCGTCCTGGGCCAGCACCTTGAGGTGCTTGAGGATGGTGCGCGACTGGTAGCCGACGGCCGTGCACAGCTCCTCGACCGTGATCCCGCCGTCCCCGGCGGACTGCACCTCCTGCCAGGTACGCGCCGCATGATGACCGAGACCGCCGTCCGGCACCGGATCGGAGGCTCTGGGTACGTCCGGCTTCGCGGACTTCGCGGACTTCGCGGTCTGCGGGGCCTGGGCCACCGGGGAGGTCTCCGGGATGCGCGTGCCGCCCTGCTCCGCATCGGGAACCACCCGTCCGGCGGCCGGGGTCCGGGGCGCCGCCGGCGGCCGCGCGGGGCCGGCCGGACGGGGGTTGCGGTTGACCGTCCGGTGCCTACGGCCCTTTTGGTGCTTGCTCATCGTGTCGTCCTGTTCTGAGGGATACCACTGGCGTGGAAATGTGGTGTGGGCCTCTCACCTCAGGAAACGATCACAACGACAGCAGGTCACCCCCGGCCTTCGCCGCCCTGACGAGTCGTCCGCCGGCCGGCCGCGACCCGTGCCCGTGTCAGGCGGGGGCGTAGCCGCGGGTGGCGGCCCATTGGTGGGTGAGGTCGGCGAACGCGCGGGCGGCGGCGCTCTCGTAGGCGGTCTCGCGGCGCAGCAGGGTGACCGTTCGGGCGGGCAGCGGTGGAGCCAGGGCGACGGGGTGCAGATGGGGGTGGTCGCGGGTGATGGCGTCAGGCAGCACCGTGGCCAGTGGTGTGTGCCGGACGATCTCGGTGAGCGCGTTGACGGAGTCCGCCTCCATGGCGACGTGCGGCTGCACCTGGTGCGCGGCGAGATACGCGTCGATGTGGCCGCGGGTGACGAAGCCGCTGGTGAGCAGCGCCAGAGGGTGACCGTGAAGTTTCCCCACCGGCAACGGGCGCTTCCGGCCGGCGTAGGGATGGGCGGTGCCGACGACGAGGCTCAGGGTCTCGGTGAAGAGCGCGGTGGCCTCGATGCCCGGCAGGTGTTGGCCGCTGAAGCCGATGCCCAGGTCGAGCTCGTCGGCCAGCAGCCGGGCTTCGACACGGTCCTGGGCGTCCTCCTGGATGTCCAGGGTGATGCCGGGGTGGCGGGTGTAGAAGTCCCCGGTCAGCGGGCCGACGAGGTAGGCGGTGAAGGTCGGGGTCATGGCCAGCCGCAGGGTGCCGGACGAGAGGTCCTGGACGTCCAGAACTGCGCGTTCCGCGGCGGCCAGGTCGCGCAGGGCGCGGCGGGCGTAGTGGACGTAGGTCCGGCCGGCGTCGGTCAGCCGGACGGTGCGCCCGGTCCGGTCCAGCAGCTGCACCTTCAAGGAGCGTTCCAGCTGCTTGATCTGCTGGGAGAGCGTCGGCTGGGAGATGTGCAGGGCCTCGGCCGCGCGCGTGAAGTTGGCGTGTTCGGCGACGGCGAGCAGATAGCGCAGATGCCGTAGTTCCAAGGCCGCCTCCCGCTATAGATGACAGCAATCGCTGTCATGACTTCTCCGTCTTGGACACTATAGGCACTGGTCACGCAGGGTGGAGCACGTCGGCCTCCACCGACACCCTCACCGAAGAGAGTGACCATGCGCGATATCGCCGAGGGAGTCCAGCGCTTCCAGCGGGACGTCTTCCCCGCCCGGGCGGGGCTCTTCGAGCACCTCGCCGCCACCCATCGGCCGACCGCCCTGTTCATCGGCTGTTCCGACGCCAGGGTGGTCCCCGAGCTGATCACCCAGCGCGAGCCGGGTGAGCTGTTCGTCATCAGGACCGCCGGCAACCTCGTCCCCGCCCGCGGCGCCGGCGCGGACGGTGTGGCGGCCAGCATCGAGTACGCCATCGGTGTCCTGGGCGTCAGCGACATCATCGTCTGCGGCCATTCCGCCTGCGGTGCGATGACCGCGCTCGCCGAGGGCCGGGACCTGACCGCGCTGCCCGCCATCGCCGACTGGCTGCGGTACGCCGACGCCTCCCCGGCCCGCGCGGCCGCGGCGGACGGCGGGGACGCGGTCGCCGCCCTGATCCGCGACAACGTCCTCACGCAACTCGCGCATCTCGCCACTCATCCCAGCGTCGCCCGCGCACTGGACCGGCACACGGTCACCCTGCACGGCTGGGTCTACGACATCGGCACCGGTGCCGTCGAGGAACTCGACACCGCGAGCGGCCGCTTCACCGCACTCGCCGGCTGACGACCCCGTCGGCCGGCCATCACTCACACCGCACTCCGGAAGGAACTCCCATGATCCAGGCCCAGTTCGACCCGCAGGCCCGCGAGCAGCTCGCGATCCAGGTCGTCGACGCCAAGATGCGCAAGGACCTCAGCTGGCAGGAGCTGGCCGATGTCACCGGTCTGTCGGTGGCCTTCGTGACGGCCGCGCTGCTCGGCCAGCATCCGCTGCCGGCCGAAGCCGCCGACGCCGTCACCGGGCTCCTCGGCCTGGACGAGGACGCCTCCCTGCTGCTGCAGACGATCCCCTTGCGCGGCTCCGCCCCGGGCGGCGTCCCCACCGATCCGACGATCTACCGCTTCCATGAGATGCTCCAGGTCTACGGCACCACGCTCAAGGCGCTGATCCACGAGCAGTTCGGCGACGGCATCATCAGCGCGATCAACTTCCGGCTCGATGTGCGGAAGGTCGAGGACCCCGACGGCGGCTCCCGGGCCGTCATCACCCTCGACGGCAAGTACCTGCCGACGAAGCCGTTCTGATCCGGCCCCGGCCCGCCGGACCGGGGCGCCGCGCGGGACTCAGGCCGCGGCGGGGTACGGCCGGTCGCGCCGGGCGTCGTGCAGGACCGATCCCCACCACAACAGCTGGTCCAGCAGCACCTTCGCGGCGGCGTCGGGTCCCTCGGGCTCCAGCAGGGTGCCGTCCGGGCCGAAGAGCAGGTAGTAGCGGGGGAAGGAGACGTAGTCGCGGACCGTGTGAGCCTGCAGTTCGTTGAACACCTGCCGCAGCTGCTCGATGGCCAGCAGGCCGCCGCTCCCGCCGCTGTAGCCCACGAACCCGATCGGCTTGGCCTGCCACTGGGTGTAGTGCCAGTCGATCGCGGCCTTCAGCGAAGCCGGGAAACTGCGGTTGTAGTCGGGGGTCACCACGACGATCGCGTCGGCCTCCCCGAGCCGACGGGTGAGCTCCGCCATCTCGGCGGGCCGCGGGAGGGCCGGCTCCATCGCCGGTGGCACGGGCGGCAGTTCGAGCGGCAGCGGCGTATCGG